>DAHXMB010000027.1:0-12209 GCA_027365695.1 Candidatus Acididesulfobacter sp.
AATTTTAAATCGGCGTTGGCATTATCATCTCCTGCAATTTTATTTCAAATTTTTATTGCAAAATATCGTGTAGTCCCCATAGAAAAAATGAGATATAGGAATATCAAGGGTTTTTGGACTTTAGTGGTGAAGTTGGGTTAATTAAATAATCATTACATAATCTTTTTAGTTTAATATATTGCTTATATCTAATTTAATTAATTTTCCATGAGTCAATATGTGAGCTGAAAATTTTATATTTATCCCCTGCTTTAACTGCTTTAATTTAATTCCTTTAAATATAGCAACATTTCTTATAATTTTGTAAGGCATATATTGTTTATTGTGAGGCATACTGTTTATTATGTTGATTTCCCTGATACCTGCAGGATTATATCCGTTAAAAAAATCCTCTCCCGTTTCCAAATACAGATAAATATTTCTAATAAAAAAGCTGCTGTTTGTCGTATTGGTAATTTGATATTGCAAATAAAAAAGTTTTCCTATGCGGCTTAAAGAAATAATTGTTAATACTAATCCCTTTTCCCTGATTTTTTTGTTAATTTTAATCCTGTTGATTGCTAAAACAAGGTTCATAATTTCTTTTTTTTGTTTTTTTATTCTTAACTGTTCTTTTTTAAGCAGATTGAATTTTTTATCATATCTCTGATTTAATATTTTTTTTTCTTTTTTAATTTTAGCTTTTATATAATTTACGATAAAAACATTATTGATTCTTTGCGTTAAATTTAAATTATAAGTTACATATTCCGGCTTAGTAATTTTTAAAAGAATATTAATAAGTCCGTATTTAGTTAAAATTTCAAGGTTTGTATTAATTTTATTATTGTAAGTCATTGGTTTAATAAATATTTGTCTTCCTACAATCTGCTCAGAAAAATCCGATGCGCTGCCTATCGCCACATTTAACGGAATACTCGGAAGGGTTATAATACTAACATAACCCAATGCGGTATTAAGTTTATAAATTATATTTGATTTTATAGGAAGCCTATGGATATATAATCTATTTTTAAAACTGTATTTAGCTAAATTTGAATACGGCTGTGCATCCGCTGTTTTACTATGTACGCTAAAGACTAATGAAACCAACAAAAATAAGTAAAAATATAATAATGGCAGCGATGATAAAAATTTATTATAATTAACTTTAAATATTTTATTTTTCAATTTAATTATCCTCTTTTTTTAAATTTTCTAATTTATTATGCATTTTAAGTTTGGCTCCAGTAACTTTTATTTCAAAAATTATTACGTATAAACCATAAATGCCCGCGAAAAATAAATATAAATTAATTAAATATAAAATTGATACAACCGTAAAATGCTTAAAAGTATAACCTGCAAATGTATAAAAACAATCAATATAATATTTAAATTCACTGTTTGAAAAGTAAAATAAAGCAAATAAACCTGAAACACAAAGAAAAGCTATTTCCAGAATATCAAGTTCGTCATTATTATATTTTTTTGAATTATTCATTTAATAATTTGTAATTTATTTTTCACTCAAAATAATTTAATAAAATTTATTTTTATATTATAGTTTTTAAAATTATTAATTTTTTTAACTTATTTTTAATAAAAAAATATTATAATTAAACTTATTATTATCAATAAGTTTAAAGTATATCCAAATGTTAGGATTAAAATTTCATATTCTTAAGATGTGTTATCATTGATTAATTAAGTATTTTATTTAATAATTTTAACAGTTATAAATAAATTAATAATTATATACATTGCATATAATTTATTAAGCTGCCTTTTAATTAATTATTTATATCAAAATAACTCCGGTATTTAGATAAATAATAAGGATGAAGATAGACTATACCGGGTCCTTTAATACCTTTATCGGAATAAATTCTATATATTGCCTGATTAAGTTTAAGATTTGCAAAATCATCGGTATCAAATGCCGGCATTTTTTCCATTATTTTGCTTGTACCTTGAGATAATGTGTTGTCATCGGATAATAAACCGCCAATATAAGAGTTGAATTTAGCGCTATCGTCCTGTTCGGTAATATTTTCCGTAATTTTTGCTTTAAATTCTTTATCGCATATTTTTGACGCTTTTTCTCTTGAATAATCGTCGCTTAAAGAAAGCCATATATTAGATCTGATATTTCCGATAAGAGAATTAAGTTTTTCTTCGGAACCTAATTTTAATTTTAAAGAACTATAGCTCTGCGTAAGCATAATATTAATTGCTTTTGACTGCCTGCACCTTGCAAAAAATTCTGCATCCGATTCTATATCGCCTGAAGTAACATAATTCTGATATTCGTCGCAAAGAAAAAGAACGGGTCTTGCCGTATTAATTTTATTATTTACGGCTGCATTGTAAACCCTGTTTAGCACTGTCCTGAAATAATCAAGTTTAAGCATAATACCTATTGCGCGCCCTGTTAAACCGTATTGAGATTCAGGCATTCTTAAAATAATTATTTTTCCTTTATTTATTACTTCTTGAAAACCGGGAAAATTTAAATCTTTTTCAGACGCGCAAAATGTTTTTTTATATAAAGGTTTTATAAAATCGGAACAGACTCTTAATGATTCGCTTTTTATTATTCCTTTTGTTCTTTCGTCAAGACTTTTATAGTCGCTGCCTGAAAAATAATCTATATACATAATTAAATTGTTTTTATCGTCATTTTCAACTTTTCTTAAATCAATTAAATTTTTAGAATAATTAATTATATTTAACAGTTTTTCTTCGTCGGATATAATTTCATAAACGGCATCAAGCGTCACATATTTAAAAGTTACTCTTAACAGTCCGATTGAATTTGCCAATAGATTAATAGACTTGTCTTTCCAATAGCTGTCCTGCCTTCCGTCGTTAGAATTTAAATTTTCTAAAACAGAATATAATCTTTCGGCAATTATAGAAACATCTAAATTTGGATAATGGACAGGATTATAAAAATAGCCTGAATCTGGCTCTATAATTATAATATCGTCAAGTCTCCCGTAATTTTTTATTATATCTGCCGCTGTTTTCCAGAAATCCCCTTTAACATCTAAAATTAATCCGCCTATTTTTTTGTTTTCGTCATTTTTATTACAGTTCAAAAGCTGATCTAAAAAAGGATAGGCGCATGAACTTGTTTTACCTGAACCTGTGGAGCCGATTATTATTAGTCCGGTATATAATCCGTCTTCGTTGAAAATAAGCCAATCGGATTTTTCTTTTCTGCTGCCGTCTTTATTATGTATTTCGCCTATTACTAATTTTAATTCGTTTTCTTTAATCGGCCATAAAAGAACATTATTTTTAATAACTTTTTTTATTTTTTTCTTTTTTGCAGGTTTTAAATAAATATATTTATTATAAATTATGTTTGACAGAGAATAAGCAGAAAAAAACCACATCATAAAAGGCATAAATATTAAAATTAATTTAACATCGTTAAAATAATAGAAATAATAATTTAAATTTTTATTAGAGAAAAAATTTGAAAAAATAAAAAGATAAATAATTTCCGTAATAAAGATTAAAAATGAAACTGTTAATTTTAATAAAAGATTTTTCTTATTACTCATTTAATTCTTATAATATTATTTAATTACATCTAAGTTATTAAATTATAATTAATTACTTAACTTATTCCGATATGAAAAATCATGTAAATTTATTAATTATGTTTCTAACCGTTCTAATATCCGAATAATAAGTCCACATTGATGATTCCATTGATTTAATATCATTTACGGAGACAAAATTCCTATTTTCAAGCAATGCTTTTGCTTTTATAATTTTAACGGTATCATGCCATCTTCGGTCTGAAACCATTACTTGCCTATTTTTTAATTCTTCTCTTATGCTGAAAATTAAATTGTAAATATCTTCCGCAATATTTATTTCTCTGGAAACCATGATTATTTTTTTTAAATCGTCTAATTCTAAACTTATATTATTAAATGAATATTCTTCATTAAGTTTTAAAAGATTTTTGAAATTATCTTTATCTGTTATAGACAAAACCTCTTTTCTCAATAAAAATCTATCGTATAAAGGCAACAAATTAGAAGAAGCAGACTTATCAGGCTTTTCGTTTGAAGTGGCAAATAAACTAATAAGCGGAATATTTACCGGTTCAGGATTATATAATATCCTTTCATTCATTATGGACAGCAATGAATTTAGCGTTGAAGGTTTGCCTTTAAAAAATTCGTCCATCAATATAATTTCGCATTTATCTATGCCCTTGCCTTTATTTATGGGATTATTAGATAATAAATCATTTATTTCCGTGTACGGCGTCATCTGATAATCAAATAATTTCATTCCGTTTATATGTTTTGCCAATGCTTTTAATATTGCAGTTTTAGCAAGTCCGGGTTCTCCTATTAAAATCATATGCTGTTTTGAAATAATTGAAATTAAAATAGCTTCTATAAGTTCATATCTTTCAAAAAAATATGCATCAAGATTTTTTATTATAGAAATTATTTTTTTTATTACTTCATTGATTTCAGAATTTGACCTGCTTAAAGTAAATATTTCCCTGTCAATATCCTTATCCTTATCTGTATTTGTATGCTTATTATTATTTTTATTATTAATATCAAAATAAATATTTAATAAATCAACTGTTGGGCTATATTCAATTTTTGAATTCGTTTTTAAATTAATCATTTTTTTAGTCTGTATTAATTTACATTATTTAATTTATAGTTAATTGATAGTTTAAGTTACTAAGTTAAGTTAATGTCGTGTTAAGAGAAAATCTGACAATATATTTAAAGTTAAGTTAAGTTAATATAATGTAAGTTTTTAATTTAATTTAATTTAATTTATATTTACTGATATTTACTTTATAATATTCACAGATCTTAAAAAAATAATTTTTATCGGCGTCCCTTTAGGTAATGTGATAGTTGCTTGCTGCGTTGACGATGCAATTGAATTTAAACCGTTTTGCGCCTGTCCTAATTCATTCTGCGCAACATTCTGCCTTATTTGATTTTGAAAAGTATAAGGATTTGACGCATTGGCAGCCGACCCTCCTCCTGCAAACAGCGCTGCCGCTCCGACAACTCCCGAGGCTAAAGATGTCAAAATATTGGCTTTGTAATGGCGATGGACATTTCCTTTTACTCCGCCTGAACCGTTAGGCATCATTGCTATAGCGTTAATACCTAAGGACAAACCGTTAGTTTTGATTATTCTGTTAAAATGTATATTCAATCTGTCTAATGAATGTTTTACGCTTACAATGCCGAAAAATTTATCTCCTTTTTTTAAAAAAGGTTTCTTTTTGTAATAATATGTGTTTGATAAAATTGCTATCACCGGAACTTCGGTGTTATATGAAAAAATTTTATATTTTATATATGCGTTAACTACGGTACCGATTGCTATTACTGCGGTATTATTACTACTTTCGTCAAACTTATAAGAAATTTTTTTATTGGCGGCTTTTTTATAATAATTAAGATTACCCAATTTTATATTGTTTTTATTAGCTCTTTTATTCGCTTCTTTTTCATTTTTTAGAATTGACCTCGCATAGCTTTGTTTAATAAAAACAACTATTTTTTTATTTATAGGCAATAAATTTTTTTTAACGTTTTTTAAGTTATTTTTATCAATATTGGTCTTATCGCCTGTATTTTTATAATTTTTTAATTTTTTTAAAAGCTGCATTTCTCTATAAAATTTTTTACTAAATTTTCTTTGATTTGTAGTTTCTAAACTATTGTTTTTATTATTATAAGCATGATTAAACATATTAGAAGAAAATCTTTTTTTGTAATTAATAATTTTATTTTTATATATCTTTATAGGTTTAATTCTATTTCCATCCATTTCATTGTATTCTTGACCCCGATTATTTAAACTATTTAAATATAAAAACTTAAACATAATGAAAATCCCTATAATAATCCCTGTCAAAATTATAATTCCCTTAAAGGATTTAAAAAATATATATTTATTATTTTTATTTTTTAAATTCGGCACAGAGTTGTATATATCTGTATTTGCGTTTTGATTGTCTTCTTCCAATTGTTTTTTATTTTCCGTATAACTATATTTATTTTCATCGTTATTATAATTATTTGGATTATAATTATCGGCATTATCATTATCATTATTAGAATTTGCCGCATTTAATTGTTCTTCAGATATAATATGCGGATTATTTAATTCATCATCCATTATTTTTTTACTATGCCCCGCCTAATTTTAACGTATTAAAATAAACAACCTCTAAACCGAAAGGATACTGAATACTCCTTTTTACTCTTTTAAGTATTAATTTATCTTCATAAGCGGCTCTGCTTTCAGCGCTTGAATATGCATTAGAAATAACAGTTCTTACGATATACAGTTTTAATTCATCGTGATTAACGGTTTGTCTTATAAGCTTAATTTTTTTATATTTTATTTCCGAAGAAATATTTGCTTTTTCCATTTTTTGTATAAATTTTTCTCTTATTATCATTTTAAGCGTGCTTTCACCGTAAGATTTACCCATTTTATTCAATGCTCTTGAAAGCTGGGTTTTAATAGTAATAGAATTAAATCCCGTAAATTCTCTTATAAAAGTTTTTGAGAAATAAACAATTTCGCCCATACCTACTCTGTTATTAAAAGGCAAATCTCTTAACACTTTTGCGCCGCCTGCTTTAGAAACTCTGATAATAACAGGAACTCTATTAATTTTATAAGTAAAATAAGCCGTAAAAAGAGCAATAGAAGTAATAATCGCCATTAACACTATTACAATTTTTAAAGTTGTATTTTGGGCATTTAAATCGCCCCAAATTTCATAAAAAAATCTTTTATTATTTTTACTATTATTAAAATACAATTGCTTTACCCACCGAAGTTATTGTTTTTTTTATGCTTGTATGATATTTATCGCCTATTCCGTCAAAAATTTTTCCGATAAGAAAAGGTACAGACGCAGAAATTGATATCATTACTATAAAAATTACAATATCTTCTGCAAAAGTAAATAAACCTAATATTTGACCTAATCCTGTTCCTGTTGATTCCATATTAGCGGACATTATTTTTCCAAGCATCGTAAAAAAAATTAATTGTTCAAGACCCGTCATCACTCCCCAGAATGATATTTCGGTAAAAAGCTTTAACCATTTTCCAAAAATCCCTTTTGTATAAGGTATTGCTTCAAATCCAAGAATTATAGGAAATATAGAAAACAACAGCCCTATAATAACAAGCTGAATTAATGCCATAAAAAGCTGAATGCCGACATACAGAAGATTAAACAAAAACCAGAATATACCCATTAAAACTGCTCCTGTTAATGCATGCAGCGCTCCGGCAAACCATGATACGGGATTAAGATCCCAGCCTTTTTGAACTGAAGCCGTACCGCCTGACGAAATCGTCGGCAATGAAACAGAATGAAGACTGTTGACTATGGAGGAATTTATCTGCGAAACATTTTGCCCTATACTGAATATATTTAGTTTAATAATATACAGCTGAATTTTATCTGCAAGCGTTAAAATATCCTGAGCAAAATTTGATATTCCGGCAGACTTCCATGATAAAAATCCTGCCGCAATTAAAACAATTCTGAGAAACAAACCGTAATAATTTGCCGATTGCCCTGTTAATTCTAATTTATAAGATTCCCATAAAGAAAATATAATTCCCAGTGCAAATAAAAAATAAAACAAATAAGTCGTTAATTGAACCAAACTTGAATTGCTATTGAGCGCAGGAGGAATAGAGTCTATAGATAAAATAGTCAAATCATCCCCGTTATTTAATGTTGAAATTGACAGCGATGACGAATTTAAAGACGACGAATTTAAATTTGAATTATTTCCGCTGTTTAAAGCCATTACATCCGGCGTTATTGAAAATTCGGCTATTAAAATAAACCCTGCTATAAGCATGAAAATTAAAATATATTTATTTATCATAATTCATAATGTTTATTGATATAATTCGATTTATTTTATAATTTTTATAATTTATGCGATATTTAAATATGTTTATTAATTGATTTTCATTATATTTATTATCGTTAATCAAAATTAACTGTTTTAATAATTGCAGAAATTTTATTTATAATATTTATAAATTAATTTTTAGCATATTTATTATTATTAATAATTAAAATTAATTGTTATCCTAACTTCACCAATTTTATTATTTAAAATTATAACTTATTGATATTATTATATTTTATTTTCTACTTTGTAGTCCCCATAAAAGTTTGTGTGCCCCAATAAACACTGTAATATCAAGTGTTTGCCGTTAATAGTGGTGAAGTTGGGTTATAATTATGATAAAAATTTTATAATGTAGTTTGATTATAAAAATTTAAATTTGGGTTTTGACTATTTTGTTCCAGCAGTGAAGCGCCTATATGTTCTTTTTTAATTTCGGCAGCAGATTTAGACAGTTCAAGCTGTTTAAGCTGGCTTTCAATATAACCCATGTTTTTTAAATCTGCCGCATTTTCTTCCGCCATTAAAGTTAATATTGAACTTTGGTAAGCATAATAATTACTGCTGCTCCCTAATTTTCCTCCTGAAATTTCGTTTTCAAACTCATCTCCTTCTAATTCGGCTTTATGTGCTCTTGCCGATGAAATACCTGCATTATAAAGATTAGACGCTGCGACATCGCTTTCAAATCCGTTCACGTAATCCATGCAATTTTGAGTATTTGAGGTGATGCTGCCGACATTATTGCCGTTGATGTTTTCAATGCCGCCGGAAGCGGTTAAACTGTCGTTACTGCCGCCGACGTTGTTTGTCAAATCCGGCTGACAATTATAATTTATAGAATTAGCAGGTGCAGGCGCTGTAATACCGTTTGAATTTAATATCATTGAATTTGCAAAAATTTGTGCATTGCCCGATAAATCTTCTTTGTTTGGAGATTCTCCCGAAACGATACTTTGTATGCTGCCGTAAGATGTATTCTGCAATGAATTGAACGCATTATTTTCTGAATTAATATTGCCAGCTATTAAATTTGCAGGTGCGGTATTTACAGAAACATCATTTTGGGTCAGTCCTTGCGGTATTTCACTAAATGCAGTTTGAATTTGGTTGTTTAAGCTGTTTAAATTGTTTATTGTATTTTGAACCGAATCTGTTAAATGGGTTAATTTGTCATAATTTATAATTATATTTTGTTCCATTTCCTGCATTTTAGATTCATCTGCCGTTAAGGATTCAAATGATTGAAGAGCCTGCCCTATTCCGATTCCAGGTGTAGCAACGGGCAAACCTGCAGATTGAGCGGACGATGCGGCATCTCCGACGGTAGTCATCACTCCTGAAGCCGCAGATGCAACTGATTGAATCTGGCTTGTAATTAGATTTATATCAGGCAAAGGCAATCCTAAAGCATAAGCCGTCTGAACATAAGTATATAATGAAAAAGAAACTATAGATGCGGTTAAGAAAATTTTCTTAAAATTTAATTTAAAATTTTTATAAATTTTATGATTATTATTATGATTGCAAGAAAAATTATCTGATTTATCTATTGTATTAACGGTATTTGTATTAACTGTATTAAGTTTTTTAAAATCTTTATCTAAATTATTATTATACATTTCAATATCTCCTTTTTCTAATTTTTATAAAAAATAAAAACATATTTTATCCTTACTATTTATTTATTGCATAATAAAATTACCTATTATTGCAAAATAGAATCTTGACTTATTTGTTGTGTTAAAATATTTATTTTTTTATATCTTTTTTATACGCATTTGTAATTTGAAGCGCTGTCCTTGAAACACAAACATCGGAATTGCCTTTTTTTAAATACATCCTTATTTATGTCTTTTTTTTATGTCTTTTTTACGCCGTATGGTCCGTTTGGATATTCCGATGCTAAAATTTCAAGTCTTTCTTTTAAGGTTTTATCGGGATATTTATTTGCAATTTTGTTTTCTATTTCTTCATCTTCCGATGATTTGCAATACAGCCAGTATTCAAAAGGATCCGGTTTGTTCATTATAACCGCCGCATCTTTTCCAAACTTTAAAAAATATTCTGCATAATGTCCTTTAATAACTTTTAAATTTCTTACTATGTCAATTTCTTTTTTGCTTAAACCGCATATTTTTAAATCATCGGGTGAAACATTTGCATCTAACTGGCAAAAAATTTTAACGGTAGAATTTTCAATTATGCTTTTCCCCGCATTTCCCGTCTTTAAAAGATCTGAAGGCTCCTGCGTTATACTCCATACTAAAGACCCCCATTTTGCCGAAGTTTTATATAAATGTATTATCAAATCAGCTATTTTAGAATCATTCATAAATTCCCAGCACTCATCATAAAAGAAAAATACTCTGGCATGTTTGTCATACATCTTTTTAAAAGATAAATTTTTTATTATGGCAAACACAATTTTTTGTAAATCTTCATGACCTTTTAATTTTTGCAAATCAAAAATTACTATTTTATTGTCAATATTTAAACCGCCTTTTCTATTAAGCAATATGCTGTACGGTGAACTTATGTCCGTCCATTGAAAAAGATTTTTACCCATTTCCATAGCTCTTCTTTTATCTTCCGCATCTCTTGCTTCATTATAATTAAATAAAACATTGTTGATATCTGAAATAATAGGCATATCGTTTTCATCTTTTATTGAATCGTATGAAGCCTGAATAGCTCTTGCTATAATTGTTTTATCATTTGGGGAAAGGCTGTTTTTTTGGTTCTACCATAAGAGCTATAATGCCGATTAAAAAAACCATAATATCCGGATCAAATATTTCTTCTTTATTTATGTGTTTAATAATATTTTTTTTAGGCGGAAAAGGATTTAAACAATAAGTTCCGTCCATATCTATTTCAAAATAGTCTCCGTCAAATATTTTGCAAAATTTTCTGTATGTGCCTCCTATATCAACGCCGATAATATGATAATTATCTCCGGATAAAAAGAAATTAGATAAAAATCCGTTCAGCATAAATCCTTTTCCGCTTCTCGTCTTTCCAAAAATCACGCCGTGCTTTGAAGGCAGTTTATTGTTGTAAAGATCTAAACTGACCGGCTCAAATCTGTTATTTTTGAGAGGTATAGAGCAATTATCCGTTCCTTTAAATCCCTCATGTAACGGAAAAAATGAGGATGCCGCCGGAGACAGCAAAGTTTTAAACCTTCTATTGAAAAAGGTCTGTCCCGGAAAAAACGATAAAAATAAATTATGGTGTTCCATGTTGTCTGTTATTCCTTCCATAAAATTAAAATCTTTAAATAATTGTAAAATTTTCAAAGACATATAATCCAGCTCTTTTAAATTTTTAGATTTTAATCTGACGCAGAACGACATATTTACGGCTTTTTTTTGAAGTTTAGATATTTCCGCCAAAAATTCATCCATCTGAGATGTAATATTGGTCCCTTTATGGTCAACATAACCGCCGTTGACAGCATCTGTCAAACTTGCTTTAATATTTCTTTCCGATTGAATTTTATTAATTATTTTTTCCTGTTCCGGTATATTAAAGGCAACTTGAATATCAAACGGAAAAAAGTTTTTAATATCATTAGATTCTAAATTTAATATTTTTGTAACGCCGAATGAATCTGTCTGCGAAGGAAGTCGGTGCATATTAATAAATTTAAAATAATATCCATCAATATAAAAATAATCTTTATTTATTTCTGCAGGCGAAAATATTAAAGAACTTCTATATGCTGCTTCGGTTAGTATGTTATTATAAAATGGAGCTTTTACATATTGCGATCTTTCAGGATTAAGTTCATTGTAAAAATAATCAACCAATTCCTGATTTGACATTCGTCTTATTTTTATGTTTAGCCTTGAAGAAAAAAAGCTTAAATTATTTTCAATGTTTTCAATCTTTTTCAGCATATAGTCAAACTCTTTTTTTGCTTTCTCTCTTGAATGTTTATTAAGTGCGTCCTTTGGTTTAATTGTTAGCAGATTAGAAATAAATTGAGATAATTTTGAAAATAAATTTATATTATTAATTTTCCATGGTCTAAAGCCGGACATTGTGCAAAAAAGAAATATATCTATTTTTTTAATTAAATCGGCATTTAAAGATTTAATCTTTTTTTCTTTTATATATAAATATTTTTCAGGAGGATTTGAACTTTTTGTTAAATTTATTAAATGAAGATATTTCGCTTCAATGGGTATACAAAATATCAGGTTCCGATAAAGATTTTATATCAAATTATACAAAAAGTTCAAATCCTCCTGA
>DAHXMB010000040.1:0-4846 GCA_027365695.1 Candidatus Acididesulfobacter sp.
GCTGCGCTTTGGGCAATCATTGTTTTGCCGCTCCCGGGAGACCCTACCATAAGAATATTATGATGCCCTGCAACGGCTATTTCTATTGCCCTTTTAACTGTTATATGTCCTTTTATATCCGAAAAATCCGGATAACAATTGTTTTTATTAAGTATTTCATTGCTGCTATTATTAATTATCTTATAATTATCAATTAATTCATTACTATTATTATTACTATTATTATTATTTTCAATATAAAATAAATCCCGTCTGCTTATTATTTCAAGATTTTGTTCTTCATTGCTTAATAAAATATTGCCGCTATTATTATCGTTATTACTATTAATGTCCAAATTCTGTTGTTTATTTATTACCGATATAAAATTGCAAACTTCGACTAAAGTATTAAAGCAATAATATTCAACCCCTAAATATTTTGCCTCGTTTAAATTTTCATACGGAATAATAATTTTTTTATTTAATCTTTTTGCCAACAAGCTTAAGGCGATTACTCCGTCAATTTTATTAATGTTTCCGTTTAAAGAAAGCTCTCCGGCTATTATATAATCGTTAAGATTTATTTTAGGAATTAATAATTTTGCAGATATTAATATTCCTAATGCAAGAGAAAGGTCAAAAATAGGTCCTGATTTTTTAATATCGGCAGGGGCAAGATTTATAGTGATTTTTCTTGCAGGATATTCAAAGTTTGAATTTTTTATTGCTGCTTTAACTCTGTCTTTTGATTCTTTAGTAGAAGTATCAGGCAAGCCAACAATCATAATGCCGGGTATTCCGTTAGCAATAAATATTTCAACATCAACAATAATTGCATTAATTCCAAGAAATGTAGCGCTGTGTAATTTTGTAATCATAAAATTTGTAATATTACATGATTATAATTAAATAAGACTGCTTAACTTAAGTATATCATTTGTATATTACAAAATTATGAAGATTATGTTTAAATTAAATGAATTTTATTTATTATTATTTAAATTATATAATTTTTCAAGCGAATCAAGTCTTTTTATTAAAATTTCGACAATTTCTTTTCCTTTATCCCTTTGTTTTTTCTGACTATCTTTAATATAATCTATTCCTTTAAAAAAATGCTTGAAAATATTAAGGGCTTTATCAGGCTCAATTTTATTTGACGCAATTAATTTTTTAAAATCAGAAATATAATTATTATTAGTATTTATATCATTACTAATATCATTTTTATTGTTAATATTAATAATAAAAAATTCTTTAAATATTTTTTCTATAATATCTTTAGCATATCCATTTTCATTATCATTTATGTTTGATTCTAACTCGTCTAATATTTCATAGATTACAAACATTGATGTTCCGTACATATCAAATGTATTATTTAAAGAATCTAAAATTTTCTTTGTATGCAAAAACATAATTTGTTCGTCTGATTCAGGTTCAGGCTTATTGTTTACTTTTCTATTTCTCAGTTTATTTTCGTTTTTATTCTTATTATTATTCACATTATCTGCAATATTTAAATCAAAACCGGCGTTTTTAGATTTAGACAAAGATATAGCAGCGTCAGTATTTACATTTGTATCTATGCTTTCATTATCGGCGTTATAATCGGCATTTGATTTATTATAGCTTTTAAACAGCGCATCTATAAAATGCGCCGTGCGATAATTGTGAAATTTATACATATAAGGAATTTTAACAGTTCTTAAATTCAATAGGTTTAGCTCATTTTTGTTATTTGAATTTTTTTTATATCCTGTATTTTTATTTAATATATTATTGTTATTCTTACCGTCATTACCGTCATTTCCTTCACGGGTAAAATCTGCATCATCATTGTTATGCGTAATATAACCGGAAATAGCGGCCATAAAATTTGAATACGTATGTTTTTTTAGTAATGGAGCGTTGGGATATGCCGTAATAAAATCATTGTATCCGAAAATTGGCATAACCTTATACTTAGCGTAAACATTCATTAATATATCTACAATTTCACCAATTTCATTAATTACATCAAATAATCCGAATTTCTTTTCAGGAGTCGTCAAAATTATAAAAGAAGAAGCGGTGATACCTATTGAAGCGCAATATGCTATAATTTCCTTTGTTTTTTCTATGTAAGCTAATTCCTTTCCTTCTTTTGTTTTCCTAAAGAACTTTACCTTTTCAGGCAAGAAACTTTCAACTCCTATCTGTATTTTTGAAAAATTAGCTTTTTTAAATTTATTAAGAAGATCTATATCGTGAATATGCTCAACTTTAACCATTGCGGTAAAACTAAATTTTTCGTTAAGGTTATAAGAAATAATCAAATCAAGAAAATTATTAACCCATTTTTTATTTTGAACAAACAGATCGTCGTCAAAACTTACCCCGAAAACATTGTGATTTTTAGCTTCGTTTAATATTTTCAATAAAAATTCTATATTTAATTTTCTATAATTATAATTTACAATGCTGCAGTATGAACACTTTCCCCAATTACATCCTCTTTGAGCATAAATTCCGATAGACTCAAATTTATAATAATCATATATATCCCAAGGATACGCCGTATATTGCTCATTTATTTCTTCTTCGGTCGGGTGCGGCGCTATTAAATTTTCAAAATCAGTTTCTGATATCAAATCTTTATATGGATTATAAAATTTTTTAAAAAGAGGATCTCTGCGGTTTATTCTGTTAAAATAACGTATAGTACCGTCGTTAAGCTTTACGGCGGCATCGGATATCGGACATTTAAAACTAATAGATTGACAGCTTAAATTATGCGGTCTATCAGACAATGAATTATCCGGCAAATTGCGGCTATTGTAATTTAGCGGATTTAATGGATTTATTGTTCTTTCAAAATAAATTTCGTCCGGTATATATGATATAGGAGAGGAAAAACTGCCTCTATTTTTAAACAGAAGCTCCATATGATTATCCGTGCAAAAATAAGCTTCATCTTTTTTAATATTAGATTTTGCGTCGTCAGGAAATTTTTTAAAGAGATTCAGGTTTGGTTTGTTTTTGTTATACTTGTCATTCTCATATTTATCATATGTTTTTATTGAATCTAAAACGGCGGGAAGTGTTTTTTCGGCATCACCTTCAATAACAACATCTATACCTTCCGCATTTATAAGCTCTTTATAGTATCCATATACGCCGGTGCCGCCCAATATATTAACAATAAACGGATCTATATTTTTGATTTTAATCGCAGTCTGAAGTATACCTCTTAAGCTGTCGGCGCTCATCAGAGACAACAGGCAGACATCATATTTCTGAAAATAATCTTTATTATCCTGAGTCTGTGATTTTTTTCCGCTATCGGAATTATACGTGTACGGTTGATGAGTTTTTCTAAGTGTTTTAAGTAAATCATCTTCACTTATAAAAAAATCTACTAAAAATCCGATATTCCTCAGATACGCTATAAAAAACAAAATAGGTGGGGCTTCTTTTGACTGAAAGCGTTCATAATCAACATAAAAGGCTAATCTCTTATTTTTCTGCAAGTGTTATATTCCCAATAAACTAATAAATAATAAATATAAATTATAAAATTATAGATTAAAACCTGACTATTATTCTTTGAAGAAATATGAATAAATAATTTTTTCCGAAACCCCTCCGCCTTCTATTCTCCATACAGGTTTTTCAACTACTAAAGCTGAAACTGCAATTTTTCTATTCCGTGTTTCTCCAAAACCGGTAAACCACTGATATAAACCTGCAGGGTGATTACCTGATATAGTTCCTGTCTTTCCTCCCGTAGTAACCCCCGGAAGCATATATTGATTATAATTATTATAAAAATCATACCTGCCTACACCTTGAGTTACGGTGCTAATCATCAATTTCTTTAAAGTAGCTGCAGTTGAAGAAGTGACGGGGTAATCTAAAATTCTGACATTTTTATGTTTATAAACTATATGTCCGTTAGAACCTATTACCTCTTCTACAATATACGGATCAAGCAGCTTACCGCCGTTTATAACAGCTGCCGACATTAATGCCGCAAGAAGAGGCGTAACTCTGGCATTTTTAAAACCTGCTCCCGTTAATTCAATATTATAAAATTTTGACGGTACTTTTGCGGCGCTATTTTGTAAATTTAAAATAAAAGGAATCTTGCGGTTAAAATAATATTTATCAAAATATTTTTGCAGTAATAAACGTCCTACATAAAATCCTGCAATTTTACCGAAAGCAATATCGCATGATTTTGCAAAAGCAAGACTAAAAGATATTTTATTATTTCCGGTATTTATATTTTGAATCCAATAATTTTTATTTGTTCCGTATAATCCGCCGTTATAACAAACATTAAAACCCGGATAAAAACCTTTAGACTCAATTGCCGCGGATGCCGTAACAATTTTTGCAAGCGAACCGGGTCTATAAGCTATTAAATCGGAAATTTCATATTTTTTAGATTTATTGCTCGCATATGAATAAAATCCAAGAACGGCTCCCGTCTCAGGATTAACTGCCGCAACGGCTCCGAATGGTACATTATTCGTCCTTAAAACTCTTTTAGCTTCATTTTGTACGGCAGGATTAAGCGTATATATTATTGTGTATTTTCCTATTTTCTGTATATAATGTCCATTTTTTATTGTATTAAATTTAGGGGGGTAAGATTTGAAATATTTTTGCAGAGATTCAATGGAAAAATTATGGCCGTTAAAATATTTTTCCCCGGATCCTTGTATGCCGTTTACACTTAAAGATGCAGACAAAGTTTCAATTTTGTTATTTTTTTTAGAATTAATAAATTTAATAGGTCTTATTCCGGTGCCTAAAAAAGCCTGCCGTTTATTTAACGCTGATTTTGTATAATAATTTTTTACATAAGAAAATAATTTTA
>DAHXMB010000058.1:0-29202 GCA_027365695.1 Candidatus Acididesulfobacter sp.
AAATTTATAGTCATTATTTATTGCTTCTTCATATAATATTTTCATTTTATCTAAGCCGATTAATGCGCTGATCATTATAAAAAGCGAAGATTTCGGCTGATGAAAATTAGTTATTAAATTTTTAGTTATTTTAAATTTATAGCCCGGATATATATATAATGAAGTAATTGCATCATTTTTGGAATGTACGGTACCGTCAACGTCGGTTGAAGATTCTAAGCATCTTACGGATGAAGTTCCAGTTGTTATTACTTTATTGCCGTTTTTAATCGCGTTATTAATTGTATTTGCAGTTTCTTTAGATATTTTATACCTTTCTTCGTGCATATTATGATTTGTAATATTTCTCTCTCTTACGGGCTCGAATGTTCCTAATCCGATATTTAATGAAATATCGGTAAAAATACCGCCCTTATCTTTTATTTTATCAATAAGCTTTTCCGTAAAATGAAGTCCTGCAGTAGGAGCTGCGACAGAAAAACCTGAGTCTTTATTTGCATATATTGTCTGATAATAAACTTCATCGTTTTTATCCGTTTGCCTTTTTATATAAGGCGGCAGCGGAACGGCGGAGCAGTTGTCAAATATAAAATTATAATCGTTTTCGTTCTGGATTACTATTTCCCATTCGCCTTTTCCGAAACAGTTTAAAGCCGCAATAGAAATTTCATTATCATTATTATTGGCATTGTCACTATTATTGCTGCTTTCTTCAAAGTCTGTATATTCTGATATATTTGCGGTATTTGTGCTTGTGGCGGTATTTTTTTTATTGTTTATCTTATTATTTATCGGCGAAATAATAATTAGTTCATTTTCTTTAATTTTTTTATGAGTTTTTATTAAGCATTTTAATTTAAGAGGAAACGTAATTCTATTTGGAAAATCTAAGACGAAAATTTCAACCTTGCCGCCCGTTTTTCTCTTGCCGAATATACGGGCTTTTTTAACATAAGAGCTGTTGACTGCTATGACATCGCCCGGATTAATATAATCAATAATGTCATAAAATTTTCTATGTTCTATTTTAAATTTTTTTATATCAACCGCAAGAAGTTTTGATTCGTCTCTATTTTTAAGCGGATATTTTGCGACTAATTTTTCATCAAAAAGATAATTAAAATTTTCTAGATCCATATAATGTGAATTATGCTATAATTATGCTATTATATAAAATCAAAATTAACCGGCAGCGGATATTTATATTTTAAGTTTTTTGCATTATATCATATATATATATAATTATGTAAAAATATAATATAATAATTCTTTATTGAAATTTTGCGAAAGTGGCGGAATTGGTATACGCACTGGACTTAGAATCCAGCGGAGTAATCCATGGGGGTTCAAGTCCCCCCTTTCGCACCATATAGTAAACAAGGCTTTTTACAATATGCGATTAAATAAAATGAATATATAATATAGCTTATAGAGTTTAAACTTTATAAAGAGGTAAAAGATGAGGCAGTCGGTTATTTATTCAGGTGAGGACGGCTATTGGGTTGCCGAATGTCCAAGCCTTCCTGGGTGTATAAGTCAAGGAAAAACAAAAGAAGAAGCTATTTCCAATATCAAAGAAGCAATCGGGGTTTATATTAACGCTTTGGAAGAAGATAAAATTCCGGTTCCGGAGGAACGCTTTGAAACTTTATTGGTAGCTGTATGAGCAATCTGCCTGTAATTTCAGGACGAGAATGCGTTAAGGCTTTAGAAAAAACAGGATTTTATTTCAAAAGACAGGAAGGAAGTCTCATATAGTTTTAAGAAAAGACAGCCCGTTTGCTCAGGTGGTAGTGCCTCATCATAAGGAATTAGATAGAGGAACTTTACGGTCAATTATCAGGCAATCCGGTTTAAGCTTAAATGAATTTATAAAATTATTCTAATGTGTTTTTTGATTGAAGAAGCAAGAAGAAGCAAAAGGTGCTGGAGCGGTTCGCATAATCAAATAGTAATAATATACATATGGCTAAATTATTGCTTTATATATTATTATCATTATTTTATTTGAAATTTATTTCGAGGAGGATTTTTTATGTCAGGTCATAGCAAGTGGAGCACTATTAAAAGAAAAAAGGGTGCAATAGATGCAAAAAGAGGAAAGATATTTACGAATATTATCCGAGAGATGATAACAGCTACAAGAATAGGAGGAAAAGACCCTTCTTCCAACCCAAGACTCAGGCTTGCTATTGACGAAGCTAAGGCAAATAATATGCCTAAAGAAAATATAGAAAGGGCTATAAAAAAAGGAGCGGGAGAGCTTGAAGGAGATTCTTACGAAGAGTTGATTTATGAAGGTTACGGACCTGCAGGCGTCGCTATTCTGATAGAAGTTTTAACAGACAATAAAAACAGAACGGTTTCAGAATTAAGATATGCTCTTTCAAGACATGGCGGAAGTCTCGGAGAATCGGGATGCGTTGCATGGATGTTTAATAAAAAAGGAACGATTGGATTTGACTCTGTGCAATATTCTGAAGATAAAATTATGGAAATAGCATTAGATAACGAAGCTGAAGACGTGAGAACCGAAGAAGACGAAATAATAATGACTGTCGACCCTAAAGATTTTGAAAATATAAAAAAAGCGTTTGAAGATAAAGGAATTAAAATAAAATTTTCCGAAGTTAGTTATATTCCGCAAACTTATATAGAACTTCAAGGAAAAGAAGCAGAACAGATGATTAAGCTTTTAGATGCTCTTGAAGAAATAGAAGGTATTCAAAATGTTAATGCAAATTTTGATATAATAGATAAGGCTGAAACAGCATAAATATATCAAATATTAAACCGAATATTTAAATATAAAATAATCTATACAAAAAGTATATAATATGTTTAACGCCAATACTTTTTACAAGAAAAGTAATAATAACCGCATCAATAATCAGAACAATATCAACAATAAAAACAATAATAATGATAACCCAATAAGAATTATAGGAATAGATCCTGGTTCAATATATACAGGGTGGGGTATTCTAGATTCGTCTCAATTTGGCAGAAAAATCAAATTGGTATCAATAGGGCTTATTGATGCAAAAAAATATCATTATCCGCATAATTTAGGCTTGATATTCAATGAATTAAAAGACGTAATTGAGGAATACAGCCCGTCAATTATGGTTATAGAATCTGCTTTTTCAGGTTTAAACCCCTCTTCTTTGATTAAATTATCCCAGGCTAGAGGAGCTATTTGCCTTTTATCTTCATTATTCAGCATTAACCTTAAAGAATATGCGCCGAGGTATGTTAAAAAAAATGTTGCAGGCTACGGCGGAGCGGATAAAGAAGCCGTTCGACGAATGGTTTATAACTTTATAAAAGAACTTAAAGATATAAATTTTAATGATAACAATGATATTAGCGATAATAATACCGGTATAGAAAAAGGCAGGAAAATTTTAATTTTAAACAATAATATATCGGACGCTTTAAGTGCAGCTATTTGCTGTGCTACGGATATGTCAAACTATATTTGATTTATTTGGATTACAGGATTGTTTTGTTTTTACTTGTTTAAATTTTTTATTTTATATTATACTATTATATATAGCAATTATTATATATGTCCTAAAATTGCCGATGGAGATTATTAAAATAGCTTTAAAATTATATAAAACATTAGATTGCCGCTTTCGCGGGGATGACACCCTTTGTGTGAAAAGTTAAATCCCCGCAAAGTCATTCCTGCGTACGCAGGTACGCTTTAAAGCCGTCGGCATTTAGACGGCTCATCCAGAAAAATAATTTTATATCGGCAATTTTGGGTATGTCTGTATAATATCACGGCATTAGAGTTATCGTTGTTGGTTATGAAAATATATTCATAACTTATTATGTTAATATATAAATAATTTAATTGATTTATTATTTATTAATAAATAATAAATCAAATTTAACGGCGTACAGTCAATGATAGCATTTTTGCGCGGAAATATAATTTACTCCGATATTGAAAAGTCGCTTGTTATTCTGGATGTCGGCGGAGTCGGATATGAAATAT
This sequence comes from Candidatus Acididesulfobacter sp., assembly GCA_027365695.1. Classification (GTDB taxonomy): domain Bacteria; phylum SZUA-79; class SZUA-79; order Acidulodesulfobacterales; family Acidulodesulfobacteraceae; genus Acididesulfobacter. Next base: position 4,010 of record DAHXMB010000058.1, read on the forward strand.
TTCTTCCCATTAATCCTGTTTATTTTTCTCAATTTTCTGCTCAAAATGTTATAAGTAAATATGTATCTTTATTCATATACACATATGTGAGAGAAGACAGAATTGCACTTTACGGATTTCCTAATTTTACTCAGAGAGAACTTTTCAGTATATTATTAGATACGAAAGACATAGGACCTAAACTTGCCGTGACTATTCTTTCAAACATAAATGCCGATGATTTTATTAATCTTATATTAACCAAAAATATTGACGGACTTTCTTTAATCAAAGGTATAGGAAAACTCACGGCGGAAAGAATTATATCCGGATTAAAAAATAGAATAATAAAAAGATTTAATTCGTTTAAAGATATTGAAGCAATAAGTATTGGAAATAATAATGAAAATAATTATGCTAAAAACAAAACAGGTAATGCCGACGGAGCTAACCTTAACATAAACATAAATACCGATGCCGATTTAAATCCAAATCAAATAAATAACAACGTAGAGAATAAAGAGAATAAAGAGAATAAAGATATAAATAATATATATAGTAATAGTTCAGACAATGATACAAATGATATATATGGTATAAACGACGATTATAATAAATTACATCGGCAAGATAAAAAATCAAATATAGCCGGTAAAAATATTATTTATGAAACAGCCCTTGCATTAAATGCTTTAGGATATTCAATGGCTGATTCAATTGAACTTGCAGGACAAATAAGCAAAGAAATACAAGATGGAATTAATTCTAGTAGAAGCGGAACGAAAGAGCTTTATGAAATTAACACGGAAAATTTGACAAAAGAGTGTCTTAAGCATATATATCAAAATAAAAATCTTAAAATATCTTAATTATTTATATTAATTTTTTAATTTATTATTTATTTTAAATTATATTTATTTATATTTTTATTATTTATATTTATTTATATTTTGTTTAATTGTTTATTTATTAGATTGTTTATTATAATTTATATTGATTTTGATATATCTTAAATATTTATGTTGCTAATATATATATATTATTAATTTATTTTAATTTATTAATGGATTATAATTCAAATAATGAGTTCATATAAAAAAGATTTCACCGATAAAAGCGCACTAAAACCTGCAATTTCTTCCGAAGGAAATAATAATAAAAACTATAATAAGAATAATGGCGCAGTATATAAACCAGATATTGATGATATAAATAATAAAAATATGGACAAAGAAGCAAATAAAACAGACCGCAGATTTGTTCAGGAAGCAGATATGGGCATAGATGCAGATTTTTATGTCAATACTGATGCCGATGCCGATTGTGATACGGAGATAAACGATAATCCTGTAAGACCGTTAAGTTTTAATGAATATATCGGGCAGACAAAATTAAAAGAAAACTTGCTGATTTTTATCAATGGAGCAAAAAAAAGGAAAGCTAAAACAGGAAAATATGATTTAGATCATCTTCTGTTTTTCGGTCCTCCGGGGCTTGGAAAAACTACCTTATCCTCAATTATTGCAAAAGAACTTGGAGTAAATATTAAGACGACATCGGGACCTTCAATCGAAAAAACCGGCGATGTTGCGGCTATATTATCTTCAATTAGCGAAGGAGATATTGTTTTTATAGATGAAATTCACAGACTTCCCAAACCTGTTGCCGAGATGCTTTATCCTGCAATGGAGGATTTTAGGCTTGATATTGTGATAGGCGAAGGTCCTTCGGCAAAATCAATCAGGCTTTCACTGCCCCGTTTTACTTTAATCGGAGCTACTACAAGAGCCGGACTTATACCTTCTCCGTTAAGAGATAGATTTGGTTTTGCAGCGAGACTTGAATACTATAATATTCAAGAATTGACAAACATTATAATCAGGTCTGCTTCAATTTATAAAATTATTATTGAGAAAAAAGCTGCCGAAGAAATTGCCCGAAGAAGCAGGGGAACGCCGAGAATTGCAAACAAAATGATTAGAAGATTAAGGGATTACATGCTTCATCTAAAACAAAACGCAATAACATTGGAAGTTGCAAAATATGGTATTGACAGACTCGGTATTGACGAAATTGGTTTAGACGACAACGATAAGCTTTTTTTGCTTACATTAATAAACAAATTTGCAGGCGGTCCTGTCGGTATTGAAACGTTAGCTCAGGCTATGAACGACGAAAAGGGAACATTGGAAGAAGTGATTGAACCGTATTTAGTGTCATGCGGGCTTATTGCAAGAACTAAAAAAGGCAGAATTGCTACCGAAACGGCATATAAGCATTTTAATATAATCAAAGAAGATTCTTTATTTTCATAGAATTTTAAAATTAATAAAGCCGAAACCGCATACTAATTGTTAATAATTGTTAAAGAACAATATAACAATATAATTATTATAACAAAAATGAAAACAAAATACAAAAACTTATTGCCTTATATCCCCATTGTTAAAACGAAGGACTTTACGGCAACTATTGGTAAATTGCCGATATAAATATCATATATATAATTAAATTTAAATTATGAATAAATTATGAATGGGAAACTGCTTTTGCATATTTGCTGTGCCCCTTGTTTAATGTATCCTTATAAATTAGTAAAAGAAGAATTTGACATTGTGATAGGATATTTTTATAATCCCAACATTCATCCATACACAGAGTATTTAAAACGTCAGGATACATTAAAGAATTTTTCGGACAATTCCGGTTTAAAAGTTATTTATGAAAAAGAATATAAAATAGAGGAATTTTTAAGAAATGTTGTGTTCAGAGAAGAAAATCGCTGTTATTACTGTTTAAGCTCAAGACTTGAAAAGACGGCAGCACTTGCAAAATCTTCAAAATTTGATTATTTCGGCACTACTCTTTTATATAGCAAACATCAAAAGCATGATTTTATAAAAGAAACGGGATATAATTTAGAAAAAAAATACGGCGTTAAGTTTTATTATATGGATTTTAGAGAAGGCTATAAAGAAGGGATTAAATTATCCTATGATTATAATTTATACCGACAGAATTACTGCGGATGTATTTATAGCGAAAAGGAACGATTTTATAAATTTGCTAAATAAATTAAAAATGAGAAAATAACTTCATATTTCACAATTATATATATGTGCATATAATTTCACATTAATAATATCTCATTTGCCTGACAGTTTATATGTTATTTGGCATGCATAAAATAATCAAACGTTTAAATCAAAATAATAAAAATAATTAATGTTTTATAATATGGCATGATATTTGCATTTATTATAAATAAACATAAATAATTATTAATTATTTAATTAAATAATTAAAAAATAATATGAAATTAAGGATATGAAATAGTAATTAAATAATAATGAATATTAATTTGATTAGATATTATAAATATTAAATAAACTTTGGAAGGAATTTAGAATGGAAAACAAGAAAGTAATTGTAGACGAATCCGACGAATTTCAATGTACTATTAGGAATATTGTTTATCTTAAATCAGTGGGACTTCACTCGGGTAAAGATGTTTCTATTATTATAAAACCTGCTCAGGCTGATGAAGGAATTGTTTTCGTAAGAAAGGATATATCTCCTGCCGTTACAATTAAGGCAGATTCTCAAAATATCTGTTCTACGAATTTAAGAACAAGCGTCGGTAAAAATGGCGTTTGCGTATCAACTATAGAACACCTTATGTCGGCGTTATGGGGAACAGGAATAGACAATGCATTAATAGAAGTGTACGGCGAAGAAATACCCGCTTTAGACGGCAGCGCAAAGATATATTACGAAGCAATATTTGAAAGCGGAATTCAAGAAGTAAAATCAAAAAGAAAATATTTAAAAATATTAGAGCCTCTTATAGTATTGTCAAACGATAATATTAAAAACAACAGTTGTGAAGAAAATGATTACTCTATTGCAATTTATCCTTCCGATGATTTTGAAATATCGTATTCGATGAATTTTAACCATCCGTTTGTAGGTTCGGGATTATTTGAATTAAAAATTGATGCGTCGAATTTTTATTCTGAAATATCTAAAGCCAGAACATTTGGATTTTTAAAGGAAGTTGAATTATTGAAGAAAAACGGTCTTGCGCTCGGGGGAAGTCTTGACAATGCTCTTGTTTTAAACGAAACAGGGGTATTAAATAAAGAAGGGTTAAGATACAGAGACGAATTTATAAGACATAAAGTGTTAGATTTAATCGGAGACCTTTATATATCCGGTTATAGAATTAAAGGCAAAGTTGTAGCAAAAAAGACTGGTCACGATATGAACGCAAAACTTGTAAAAACTATAAATGAAAATAAACGGGAAATTAAATCTAACCAGAGAATGTACGCATACGGCAAAACACTTCAACTAAATAATTTTCTACATAGAACCGACGCTGTCTCAACTGTTGATATCGCCAATATTAATGCAGCGGGCATAAATAAATTTAAAATCAAAAATATACTTGAAAATATTATGGTTTGATCAACGCAATACTATAATCAAATGCATACAAAAAAAATTAATTATTATTTTATTAATATTTTTAAATAACTAATTAAATAAAAGTAAATTATATAATCCCCGTTGATAGATAACGATATTTAACTATCAACGGGGATTTTTTCGTTCATTTTATTTTTATTTTATATAGTTATATATTAACGTGGGAGGTCTCATTTTTTATTTCCTTTGCGGATGAGACAAATTTGTATTATCGGCTGTAAACATAAAGCTGAAAAACATAAAAATGATGAATATCTATGAGTATTTAAAAGATAATCCATCGCTATTTATAAAATTATTTTATAAATTTTTATAAATTTGAATAATAATTGAATTATAAAAAGGTATCCTTTTAAAGGTATGGTATTCTTTTAAAGGTATCCGATTTATTTTTCGCAAGCAAACTATTTATTATTATAAAGTATCTATCTACTGCGAAAAACTAATCGGATACCTTTTGTATTTTTATATCCCAAAATTGGCGATAGAGATTACTAAAAGTGCTTTAATGTTTTAAAAAGATTAGATTCCTGCCTGCGCAGGAATGACACCCGTCGGGTGAAACGATAAATCTTCGCAAAGTCATTCCCGCGCAAGCGCGTACGCTTTAAAGTCGTCGGCATTTAGACGGCTCATCTAGAAAAATTAGAAAAATAATTTCTATCGGCAATTTTGGGTATATAATGACTATTGAGTACTTGATTTATTTTCATTTTTCAATATCTTTTTTAAAGAAATATTGCCTTGTGCGGTAAAACTATGAGCTATGACAATATTATGCCTAAAGGTAATATCTAGTTTTTCCGTCAATTTTCTTGTGGCAGAAGTAAGTATTTCATCACCGAGATGCATATATTTTTTATACCTGAATCTATACTTATAAGTTTCTATTCCGGATTTTAAAATATTTCTTTTAATAGACAGCGGCGGACCGTACATCTGAAGAATTTGTTTTTTAGTTGTTACTCCGTTAATTATTTTATTTACGGAAGAAGACATAATAGGCTTGCCCTCTACATTGCGTGTGGTAGCGCATCCCGAAAGCACAAGCGCCGAAATCATCATAATAGAAGATAAAATTAGTATTTTTTTATACATTTTTAGTTCCTTATATTATATTATATTATATTCTTCTTAATAATATTTAACACACTTAGTGCTTAATGTCTCGCTAATCTAATATTAATATAAGATTAATATTACGCTTTTCTTTAAATTATATATTATTTTATCTTTTGATTCAATCGTAATTTTTTTTCTGTGTGTTTTTTCAATTTTTTTTATGATATAACTATATTTAATTATAAATAAAAAAGTAAATTAAAGCATTTAATAATATTTGATTTGTAAAAATATTTGCAGAGAGGCTATTATTTATTGTTTCATTTTCTTAATCTCGGGTCTACCACGGCATAAGCAACATCTGCTATTAAGTTCCCAAACAAAGTAAGAACCGCGCCTATAACTAAGATGCCCATTATAGTAGGATAATCCCGCGCTAACACGCTTTGATAAAAAAGTCTGCCCATACCGTTTATATCAAAAATTGTCTCTATAATAACGCTTCCTCCGATAAGACCGGGAACACTTAAACCTAAAATAGTTATAAAAGGTATTAATGCGTTTTTTAAAGCATGTTTATATATAACAACATATTCCTTAAGTCCTTTAGCTCTTGCCGTAGTAATATATTCGCTTTTATAAACCTCAAGCATATTGCCCCTTAAATAGCGCGACAGCCCTGCAATACCGCCAAAACCTGCAACAAATACAGGCATTACGAGATGCTTAGATATATTTATAATTTTTCCCGCAGGAGATAAAAATCTGTAATTTAACGAAGTAATCCCTCCTATGGGCAGCCAGTGTAAATTGATTCCGAAAAAGATAATAAGCAAGAGAGCTACCCAGAATGACGGAGCGGCAAAACCGATAAAAACAATAACGGTTGAAATTTTATCAAACATTGAATTTTGTTTCACTGCCGAAATAACGCCAATCGGAATAGAAAAGATAAAAATAAAAATAATGGCAAGCGAATTTATCAAGATAGTTATGCCGATTGTTCTTGATATCTCCGTAATAACAGGTTCATGGTTTGCCGTAAACGACCTTCCAAAATTAAGCGTGGTTATTCGTTTAATCCAGTTTATATATTGCGATATTAAAGGTTTATTTAAACCGTACAGTTTCTCAAGCTGAAGTCTGGAACCCATTGACACTTTTGGATTCAATCCAAGCTGTTCCGTTAGAGGATTACCCGGAGCGAGATGGATAACAAAAAAAGATATTAAAGTTATGCCTATTAAAATAGGCAGCATAAACATTAATCTTTTAAATATATAAGAAACCATTTATTTTATTAATTATTAATATAAAAATTTACTTATTAATTTATATTATCTTAATTTATATTATCTATACTATTTATCTTATTAATTTAAATTATCTTACTGCTTATCACTATTGATTTAAATTTTTCTTATTTATTTATTCTCGGGTCAAGAGCGTCTCTTACGGCTTCTCCTATAAGATTAAAGCTCAACACCGTCATTAATATTGCAATTCCGGGAAATAAAGTCAGCCACCATGCAATCATTATATAGGTTTTTCCTCTTGAAAGCATACCGCCCCAGCTTGGGGTAGGAGGCATTATGCCTATTCCAAGAAAAGCTAAAGATGCCTGAATTAAGATAGCCCCTGCTATACCTAATGTTGCCGAAACTAATATAGGAGCCATACAGTTTGGCAAAATTTCCGAAAAAATAATATATAAATCGGAAGCACCCGAAGCTTTTGCAGCAAGAACATAATCTTTCTGTCTGTTTTGTATAAATTCGGCTCTTACTATTCTTGCAACGCCCATCCAGGAAGTAAGTCCTATAATTATCATAATATTTATAATTGACGGTTTTAATATCGCGCTTATAGCGAGAATAAGAAAAAAAGAAGGAAATGTAAGCATTATATCTACAAACCTCATTAATAGGCTGTCTATTAATCCGCTGTAATATCCTGAAAAAGCGCCTATAATTACTCCAATAAACAATGAAATAGAAACGGCTATAAAACCTACTTCTATTGAAATTCTGCTGCCATATATTAGCCGGGACAATACATCTCTTCCAAGCTGGTCCGTTCCGAGCCAGTGGCTGAAACTCGGGGGCAGAAGTATTGCATTTACATTGATTTTATCAGGATTATACGGTGATATGAAGGGTGCAAATATAGCAGTAATAACAATTAATAAGATAAATAAGAGCGAAAACAGCGCTAGTTTATTTCTTTTAAAAGCATTTATCAGTTCTTTCATTAATTAATTAATTATTATTGCCCAATATATTTAATATTTTAACATGCGGTATATTTATAAATAATAAAGTAATAATTATATTATTATATTAATTTTGTTTTTGTTTATTTAATTCCTTTAATCTTTAATAATATAATAATATTATTATTTCAATTTTGTTTATTTTGTTTTTAAAATTCAGGAAGATTCCTTAAAGTTTTGCCTAATTCCATATATAGCAAAAGTTCCATTATTTTCTGCGCATGGTCGGCAAATCTCTCATATTTTCTTGCTATAAATATATATGTGATATTATTTTCTAATGAATTGAAATTTTTGATTGAATTATTTACAATATCTACAATAATTTTATGGGAAAGAACATCTATAATATTTTCATCTTTTATTATAATATCTTTAAGTTCAATATTCTCTCTAACACCGTCGGCATACATTTTAATAGCAAACCTTAACATTTCATCTCCTCTATCCGCAACATCTTTAAAATAAGAATATATACATTTAAATTCTTCAGATGAAGACTCTCCGTCGGTTAATTTTAATCCTACATAACAAATGGAAGCACATAAATCGCCCATTCTTTCAAGGTCGGTAATAATTTTCATAGATGTTGTAATAAACATAAGATCCGCCGCTTCAGGCTGATATAATGCAAGAAGTCTTATACAATTTTCATTAATCGTTACTTCCATAGAATTGATTTGCAAATCGCTCTGGATAGTGGTTTCTGCTAATGCTTTATCTTTTTCGAATAAAAATTTTGTTGTTTTATTTAGCTGATTATCAACTAATTCGCTCATATCTATTATACTTTTTTTTAAATTTATAAGTTCACTGTCCAAAACATTCATAAAAATAGGCCTCCCGATAAAAATAAAATTAATAATAAAAATATATAATAATTATAAAAATTGTTATATTATATATAATATAATTGTTATCTGATAAACATTTCTAATTCTATTATATTCTTAAAATTATTTTTTTTATATAGTATATATAATAATAATCTTTTGCGTTGTAACGCAAATATTAATATTGTTAATATTAAATAATAAGTTATATATTACAATATCCTAACATATATTATATAATCATAATATATTAAGTATTGACACAAACCCAAAATTGCCGATATAAAATTATTTTTCTGGATGAACCGTCTAAATGCCGCCGGCTTTAAAGCGTACCTGCATACGCAGGAATCTAATGTTCCATATAACTTTAAAGCTATTTTAAAGATTTCTATCGGCAATTTTGAGATTAAAATCTATTTGTAATAAAATTCTCGGTTCTTTTATCTTTAGGTCTTGTAAAAAAATCCCCGGATTTACTAAATTCTATAAGCTCTCCGTTTAAGAAAAATCCGCTATAATCGGAAATTCTGCCTGCCTGCTGTATGTTATGGCTTACAATTATTATAGTATAAAATTTTTTGAAATCGGCTATCAGATCTAATATCGTGGCAGTAGCTGCAGGGTCTAAATAAGCGGTCGGTTCGTCCATAAGCAGTATTGACGGATTAGTTGCTATAGCTCTTGCAATGCAAAGTCTCTGCTGCTGTCCACCCGACAAGGAAAAAGCATTTTTATGAAGCTTATCTTTTACTTCGTCAAACAGCCCTGCATATTTTAAACATTTTTCAACTCTTTCTACGATAAATTGTTTATTTTTTATGCCGTGTATTTTTAATCCAAAAGCTACATTTTCAAATATAGTTTTAGGAAACGGATTCGGACTTTGAAAAACCATTCCGATATTTCTTCTGAGTTCAACTACATCAACATATTTATCATATATGTTTTTGCCGTCTAACAAAACTTCACCCGTAAGTTTTGACCCTTCAGTATAATCATTCATTCTGTTAAGCGTTCTTAAAAAAGAAGATTTTCCGCATCCCGAAGGACCTAATATAGTGCATACTGAATTTTTTTTAAAAAATAAATTAATATCTTTTAAAAGATGATAATCTCCATAATAAAAATTAAGATTTTTTACTTCTATTTTAATTTCTTCTTTATTATTATCCTTTACATTATCTATATTGTTTTTATCAATATCAGCCATTTTCAAACCTTTTTTTTATTATTTTATACATCTTAATTATTTAATATTTTTATTTAAAATTTTTATTTAAAACATTTCAAAAACCTTAACTGTCAACCAGCTGATAAGCCGCATTCCAATATCAAGCGCAAAGACAAAAAACAATAAAACAACCACAGCGGCTTCAGCTTTATAATGCAAAATACGAGACGGCTCATGAATATAAATAAAAATAAGCATAGCAAGATCTCCGACTGCTCCGCCCGGTCCGGTGACGCCTGTCGGCATGCCGGTATTGTAATAATTGGTAAAAAGAAGGGGTGCCGTCTGCCCTATAATATTTAATACGCCAAGAAGTACGGCAGTAAATATTCCGCCCATAGCCGCTTTAACTATTACCGATTTAGTCGCCTGCCATTTCGTGGCGCCCATTGCTAATGCGCCTTCAATGTACGAAGCAGGAATTCTATTAACCGCCTGCTCAGTTAAAAGCGTTACAATAGGGATCATTATAAATCCTAAAGTAAGCCCTCCCGCAAGAGCTGAAAATCCAAAATGAAAACCTAATCCTGCATTGGTGGAAAAAATATAAAAACCCATAACGCCCCAAACTACTGAGGGTATTCCTATCATAAGTTCATTTAGCAGTCTTATAATACTATTAGTTCTTTGTTTGCCGAAAAGCGATAAATATAATCCTGAACCTATTCCAAGAGGAACGGCGAGGCATGAAGCTATTACGACAAGATATAAATCTCCTATTATCGCATTTAAAATTCCCCCCTTTGCGCCGATAGGAAAACCTGTCGGAAGGGTCGAAATAAAACGCCAGTTAAGATACTTATATCCTATGATAAACGCGCTGTATATTATATGAAAAACAGGAAAAGCTCCTAATATGAAAGCAAATGCCGCAAAACCGTAAGCTATTCTATTATATATTTTTTTCCTTTTAATATATGATTTATTAACAGGAAAATAATTATTTGGATCGCCTGTTTTTTTATAATTGTCTGTTTCTGCCATATTCGGATAATTATATTGGAATATTATAAAGATTTATTATAAAAAATTTATAATTAGAATTAATATGTGATGAAAATAAAGTCTTATTACTATATATATACTTTTACGCTTTTATGTAATACGGTTATATAAATACGATGAAAATAAGGTCTTATTATTATTTATTTACTTTTATTAGCATTAAATTAAAATATTTTACGGCGTTATTATATATCTTATATTAATTAACCGCCGCCGAATTGAGCTCTTGAAAGCTTTCCGCCTATAACTTTTTGCAATACATTTCTACCAATTATATTTATAATAAGACTTACAAGAAGTAAAATCAATGCGAGTTCAACTTCGCTTGAAGCGTAAATAGGACTAATAACCGCAAAAGTAAAAGTATTTGCAAGCACGGCTGAAATAGTATATCCTACGCCGAATATTGATTTTGGAATTACAGCCTGATTTCCTATTAGCAGCACTACTGCAATTGTTTCTCCTACCGCCCTGCCAAAGCCTAATATTATTCCGCCGTATATACCTCTGTAAGAAAAAGGTAAAGATATGTCTTTAATAACATCAAGTCTTGTGGCTCCCATAGCCAAAGCTCCGTCTTTTGTTATTTTTGGAACAGCCGCTAAAGAATCTTTCGTGATGGATGCAATAATAGGCACCACCATAAAAGCAACAACTATAGAAGCTGCTAATATACCGTATCCGATATTTTCTGTAACTTGTAAAAAGGGTATAAATGAAAAATGGGATTTAAAAAACGGTTCAATATATTTTCTTAGCCATGGCACAATAGTAAGCACACCCCATACGCCGAACACAACACTTGGAATACCTGCCAATAACTCAATAATAATAGTAAAAAAACCTTTTAAAAATTTTGGGCAATATTCTTCAAGAAATATACCTATTCCAAGACTGAGCGGTATTGCAAATATCAATGCAATAATAGTCACCATAAATGTTCCTGCTATAAAAGTCGCAGCCCCGAATATTTCTCTTGGAGGATCCCATTCTTTTGTCCATAAAAATGCAATTCCGAAACGGCTGATTGCAGGATAGCTGTAATATAATATAACAGCTACGACGGTAAAAAAAATTAATATTATTCCAAAAACAAAAATAGAAAGAATAAATTTAAATAAATCATCTTTATGGTTTAGTTTTAGTTTTAACATTCAGTATTGATATTGATAATTTGTGGATATATTAAGATTAAATAAATATAAAAATAATTAATCACGCTATACTATATATAATATATAATAAACCTGCACAATTATATTAAGCTCATTATATTAAGCTTATATAAATTATGTTATATTATATTACTATGTATTGATATATACTGCGTTATATATTTTATATATTAAATATATATATTTAATATTGATACACTATTTAATACGTTATAAATACGCAATATTGTGTACAGTATATATAAAAATATACATTAAAATAATACAACTAATTTTAAATTATAAATTTTATTGAAAAATATTTCAAGAAATTTTTAAAAACCCAAAATTGCCGATAGAAAATTACTTTTCTGGATGAGCCATCTAAATACCGACGGCTTTAAAGCGTACCTGTCCATGCAGGAATGACTTTGCGGATATTTAAGTTTTCACCCGATGGGTGTTATTCCCGCGTATGCGGGAGACTAATGTTCCATATAACTTTAAAGCTATTTTAACAATCTCTATCGGCAATTTTGGGTAAAAATATCATTAAAATACGCTAATTGGCTTTTTCTAATATACAATTTTTATCAAACTTACATAAAAAATTAGCAATATCTTACATATATTAAATCAAGAATAATAATGCGCCCCTTTTTCATAAATATATAAAAAAGGGGCTTTTATTTATAACTTATTACAACTTACTTTTAAAAGTTAATTTGAAAAATAATTAATTCTCTTTATTTTACTTTACTTCCGCAAGTAATTTTTTAACATTGCCCATAACCGATTTTGGTAACGGAGCAAATCCTGTTTTTACAGTGTATTTAGGATCTTGTCCAGGTCCTAATGCCCAATTGACAAGATTTTTTATTATTTTTGTAGTATTTGGATTAGACTGTTTCTTTCTAATCATCCAGAATTCAAAATTTGAATCCGGATATGCATTTTTTGCGCTGACATTCCAGACTATTGACTTATCAAAATCTGCAGGAAAATTTCCGCTCTTTAATGCAGAGTTACCTGCCGCCGCAATCGTTTTAACTGAACCGACTATATAATTGCCTGCTTTATTAAGCATAGAGGCACTTGAAAGATTATATTCCAATATCCAGCCAAGTCCTACATAACCTATTGCTCCTTTTGTGCTTTTAACGGCTGATACGACGGCATCACTTCCTAGATAACCGCTTCCGGTTGGCCAACTCGGAGATAAACTTCTTCCTACTTTTTTTGCCCATGTTTTTGATGTATCGGTTAAAAGACTCGTAAAGTCAAAGGTCGTTCCGCTTGCATCTGCTCTGTGAACAACAGAGATATGCAGATTTGGAAACTTATATTTTGGATTTAACTTCTTAAATATCGGATTATTCCAGTTATTAATCTTACCAAGATAAATATCAGCAACTAATTTTGGCGTCATTTTAAGATTTACTTTTTTTGGTATACCTGGAATATTATAAATTACCTGTGCATCGTCAAGAGCAACGGGAACATTAACTAAATTAGGGTATCTTTTTTTAAACGCTTTTGTCAGATAAGCATCCGAAGCACCTATCGTAATGTTACCGTCAGCTGCGTTTGATATTCCAAAACCTGAGCCTGTACTTGCGACAGAAACTGTCACATTAGGATGAATTTTGTGGTATAGCACTGCCCAAACACTGTTTAACGGATATAGCATTGTTGAACCTGAAATTGTAATTGTTCCCGAAGGCACGCTTGAAACTGATTTTACGGATGTTGACGGCGATTTCGATTTAGCGCAGCCTGTTAAGGCAGCCGTAATCATGACAATAAACATCGCTGCGTAAAGCATTAACGCTTTTCTTTTTGTTAATTGAAATTTCATTGATTGCTCTCCTTCTAATGAAAAAGTTAAAAGATTAAATTAAACTTAAACAACTAAAGTTATTAAATTAAAATTTCAAAAAATCAATTAAAATAATAATTACTCTTTTAACTTATTTATTTGATTAATTACTTTTACTTAACTTAGCTAATTATTATTTAATTATTATTCATTATAATCGGTGAATAAAAATATAAACATTTGCATATTAAATTTTATATTTTAATTATAATGTAATAATATCAAATTTTGTGTTAAATTTTTATTACAATTATGTTACAATTATGTTACAATTTTATTACAATTATGTTACATAAAAAAATAATATTACCTTAAATCATCTTTAGAAACTATTAAAATTATTTCAACATTTAATAAATACTGGATTCCCGCTTTTAAAAAGGTATCCGATTGGTTTTTCGCAGCGAATGGATACTTTATAATAATTACTGGTTTGTTTGCGAAAAATAAATCGGATACCTTTTGTTGTACATATAATAAGCCCCTAAATGCAGGTATTCAAAGAGATTAGAGAGGGTTTAAAGTAGTTAAATAATATAGTTGACTTTTTATTTAAAAAAAATATATAAGTTTATAAGATATACTTACAACATTTACAACGTACAATTTAAAATATTTATGAAAATTAAATTTACAAAACTTGAGGGTGCGGGCAACGATTATATTTATATAGATGCTATTAATGATTTACCCGAAAATTTGATTAACGATACAAATTTTTACAGAGAATTGGCTATAAAAATCAGCGATAGACATTTTGGAGTCGGTTCTGACGGTGTAATCGTAATACTTCCTTGCGATATTGATTCTAAAGATGCCGATTTTAAAATGCGAATGTTTAATGCCGACGGTTCAGAAGGCGAAATGTGCGGAAACGGCATAAGATGTTTTGCAAAATATGTTTACGACCATAAACTTACGTCTAAAAATCCTATAAAAATAAATACTCTCGCAGGAATTAAAACTGTTCAGGTTTTTGCAGACGATAAGATTAACGGTTATTGCGATAATATTAATGCAGAAAACTTAAACTTACAATCAAAATCAAATAATAATGCCGTAGATGCAGATGTAAATATAAATGTAAATGCAGATACTTTTTTCACTGATAGCATATCCTGCATCGGCGGCATAGGCAATGATGCCGACATAAATAATAGCAGAGGCGAAAATATTGTTCTTATTAATGCCGCTAACTTTAATAATAGCGGCGGTTTTGTAAAATATGCCAGAGTTGAAATGGGAAAGCCTGAGTTTGAAAGTTCTAAAATTCCCGTAAATATTAATAAATCTGAAGTAATAGATGAACCTTTAAAGGCAGGAGATATTGAATTTAAAATTAATTGCGTGTCTATGGGAAACCCGCATTGTGTAATATTTGTCAATGACGTTGATAATTTTAATGTAGGTTTTTACGGACCTCTTATAGAAAATAATTCTTTATTTCCTAAAAAAATAAATGTTGAATTTACCCAGATTATTTCGGATAATTATGTTAAAGTAAGAACATGGGAGCGCGGTTCGGGTGAGACTCTTGCATGCGGAACAGGGGCATGCGGAGTTTACAGTATCATAAAAAAGACTGTTAACAATAATATAGATTCTTTAAATGTTATTTTGCGCGGCGGTGTATTGCAAATAACAGGGGATATAAATAAATCAGTATTAATGGCGGGACCGACAAATGAAGTTTTTTCAGGTTATTATGATTTTGAATTTTAAATATGAATTTTAAATCTTTTAAATATAAGATTAATATTAAAAATAGCATTATTATTAAAGCTATTGAAAATATTATTGTTTTTCTTCTTATTGTTATAAGTTTTGCACATTTTCTTCCTTCTGTATTTTTTATTAGAAACGCGATGTCTTATCCTATAGACCGAACAAAACTTGCAAAATATAACTATAAGCTTGCCGAAATTATTAAACAAAATAATAAATTAAGTCATGCTGGCAAAATTAAATATAAAAGAGGTGCATCTGCCCTTATCAATATTTCTAAACAAAAAAAATACAAACATATTAATATTATTGCTAATAGCAATGCTATTAGCAATAAAACCGATTACAACACAAATTACCGCTATAAAACAAATTATAAACCTCGTTATCTAAATTATTTTAAAGAAGGGTATAAATTTTATAAAGCGGGAAACTATAAAAGAGCGGCGGGTCTTTTCTGGCTTTATACGGTTAAACGCGGCAAACTGCTTTATGATTATTCGCTGTATTATCAGGGATTATGTTTTATAAAAACCCGCAGTTATTATAAAGCAGATTTTGTTCTTTCTAAATTAGCTCAATACTACCCGCATTTTATTTTCAATAAAAACGTTGTTTTTTATCTTGCCGCGGCTCAATATAAAATAGGCGATTATAACGACGCCATTAATAATTTCAAGCATTTGCTGTATATTACCGAAAATAACCGCATAAGACCGTACAGCTATAAAAAAATAGCAAATATTTACCTGCTCAAACATAATTATAAAGAGGCAAAATTATATCTTACTAAAATTTATATAAATTACCCTTATTATTATAAAATTCATCATATTTCTAATTTATCGCCGAAAATTAAAAGTTTTAAAATATCCGGATACAGTAAATTCAATTTGACTCAAAATCAGAAACTCAAACGCTCTTTAAATCTATATTATGATTCTTATTATGCCGAATCTTATAAAACTATTGACGGAATTAAAGGAAACAAAGCCGAAATAATTAGGCTTAAAGATATGCTGAAACTTAAAAACCCTCAATTTTTAAATCAATTGGCATTATTTACATCCGATTTAAAGAAAGAAAATTTGAACAGAGAAAAAGAATCAACTAAAAAATACCGGACATACCTTAAACTAATACCGTACCTGAAAGCTTATTATTTTTATCTGGCAGGACATAGCACAAAAACTATTAAAATTTTAAATAAAATATTTTATAGCTATGGGTATTTAAATAAAAAAGAATCAGATATTTATCAAAATATATTATGGCATGAAGTATTAAGCAATCTTAAAAGCAATGAACTCATCCAAGCAAGAAAAAATTTGCTTGGATTAATTAAAATAACGTCGGGGAAATCGTCAAATTATCCAAAATATCTTTTCTGGTACGGCATTGATTTGAAAAAATTAAATTTAATTAAATATGCGGCTTTTTATTTTAAAATGGCAAATGCGATTGCGCCGTTGTCTTATTATGGAGTTATGTCGGGATTTGAGCTTGGGCACGATGCTGCTATAAATTTTAAAAAGGCAGGCTTTAAATATTTAAAATCAGAAAATAACAATAACAATAACAATAAAAGTATTAAAAATATTAACAAAGATATTATCGGCATTGGCAATAAGTTTTCAATCAATATAGGCAATATTCGCACTTATATTCTTTTAAAAACCTTTTTAAAATTAAAAATTTTTACTCTTGCAAGTTACGAACTAAATAAGATTTTAGAAATTCATAAAATTAAAGACAATAAATATTTTCTAATAAAACTTGTGAATCTTTTTAATAAATACAAAGATTACAAAGATGCGGCTTCTTTAAGCAGTTTCTTAATTAATAAAAAATTTTTAAGCAGGAAATTTTTATATTTCCTGTATCCTCGACCTTTTTACGATTATGCAAAAAAATATGCGGAAAAGTATAATGTTCCCGTAAATCTTATATATTCTATTATGAGACAGGAAAGTTTATTCGACCCCGAGTGTTCGTCGGACGCCGGCGCAATAGGTCTTATGCAAATTATGTCCCCCACGGGTTATTATATTGCAAATAAAGTAGGGTGCGCTTATTTTAGCCCGCACTATTTATATAACAGCAGTTTAAATATAAAATTTGGTTCTTATTACATAAGTTCTCTTTTAAATGAATTCAGAAGAAAGAAATATCTTGCAATAGCTTCGTATAATGCCGGTCCGGGAGCGGTAAGCTACTGGAAAAATAATATTTTAAATGACGAAAATAAATTGCTTTTTATTGAATCCATACCGTTTAATCAAACCAGAAATTATGTTAAAATGGTTTTAAGAAATTATTATGTTTATAATGCTTTATACAGCAGTTAAATAGCACCAACGCCGTAAATATTATTTCCCGATATTTATTAATTTACATTAGTTATTAATTATTTATATGGATATAAAGAAAAAGATTGATGCTTTAACAGATGCAATTAATTATCATAATTACCGATACTATGTTTTAGAAGACCCCGTAATATCGGATTTTGAATTTGATAAACTTTTAAAAGAATTATCGGTTATGGAAGAAAAATATCCTGAATATGCAAGGCAGGACTCTCCTACCAAAAGAGTAGGCGGAAAGCCTATTGATAAATTTTCTCAAATAATCCACCGTATTCCTATGCTTTCATTAGACAATACTTATTCAAAAGATGATGTCATTGAATTTGACCGAAAAGTTAAAAGATTCCTTAATTTTCCAGCCGCTCAAGACATTGAATATGAATGTGAATTAAAATTTGACGGTCTTGCAATTGAATTAATATATGAAGACGGTCTATTCACTATCGGTTCTACTAGAGGCGACGGCATAACGGGGGAGGATGTAACAGAGAACCTGAAAACAATCAGGACTATACCGCTCAAGTTAATAGATGCAAAAGAAGATGTAGAAAAAGAGGAAGAGAAAGATAAAAATAAATTAAAAGAAAGAAAAGAAGAAGGATTGATGTTCTGTGCAAAAATGGCAGGCAAAAAAGCAACGCAGGCGGGTAGTATTAACGAGACAAACCAAAACAAAACAGTCGGCGGAGGCTGCAGTCCAATAAAATATCTTGAAGTCAGGGGCGAAGTTTTAATGGACAAAGAAGGTTTTAAAAAACTTAATGAACAAAGACTTGAAGATAATTTACCGTTATTTGCAAATCCAAGAAATGCGGCATCTGGCAGCATAAGGCAATTAGATTCAAAAATAACCGCAGGAAGAAATTTAGTAATGTTTGCATACGGAATAGGCGAATATTCAGGAGAACTAAAATTTTCTACACAATTTGAACTTATGCTTAAACTAAAATTATTGGGTTTTAACATAAATAAAAATACTAAAATAGTCAAAAATATATATAAAGCGTTAGATTATTATGATGATATAGCCGCTAAAAGAGAGTCTTTTCCTTTCGATATAGACGGGATTGTTATTAAGGTTAATAATATTGAACTTCAGGAAAAATTAGGCGAACTGTCCAAAACTCCAAGGTGGGCTTCCGCATATAAATTTCTTGCCAAGCAGGCTACTACGGTTATTGAAGATATTATAGTTTCGGTAGGGAGAACAGGCGTTTTAACCCCCGTTGCAATTTTAAATCAGGTAAATATCGGCGGAGTGGAAGTTAAGAGGGCAACTTTACATAATCAGGACGAAATAGCAAAAAAAAATATTAATATAGGGGATACCGTATTAGTTGAACGCTCGGGCGATGTTATCCCTGAAGTTGTAAAAGTCTTAAAAAAAGCCGGAGTTAATTCGGCAGGTTCTTATAACTCTGATAACTTTAATGATTCTTCTAATTCTTTAATTAATTCTATGAATTCTATTAATGATTCTTCTAATCGTGATTCTAATTATTATAAAATATCCGATATTTGTCCATGCTGCGGTTCTAAAACGGTAATTGACGGCGCGGCGATAAGATGTATGAACGAACTCGCCTGTCCATGCCAGATAAAAGCGTCTATCGTTCATTTTGCTTCAAAGAGAGCTATGGATATAGAAGGTTTAGGGGAAATGATAGTTGATAAATTTGTTGAAAATAAATTGATAAAGACGGTAGCCGACATTTATTATCTGCATTTAGAAAAAGATAATCTTGAAAAATTAGAAGGGTTCGGAAAAAAGTCAATTGAAAATCTTTTAAATTCTATTGAAAAATCTAAAAATATAGCTTATGATAGATTTATATTTGCTCTTGGTATAAGACATGTCGGAGAGCATATTGCTTTTTTGCTTATCAAATATTTTAAAGATATTGACGGTATTAAAAATGCTTCGCAGGAAGATTTAAATTCCAAATTTGGAATAGGCGAGGAAATAGCGAAGTCTATTTATAATTTTTTCAGACTGAAATCAAATTTAGATGTTATAGATAAATTATTTAAATCTGGAGTGCGCCCGCATTCTATAATTTCTGAAAAAGCAGTTCAAAAAGCCGGTTTGTTATTGTCGGGAAAGAGTTTTCTGTTTACGGGCGCATTGAAAAATTTTACGAGAGACCAGGCTGAAAGCATAATTAAAGAAAGGGGAGCTATTGCCGAAAAGACCGTTAAAAAAAGTTTAGATTATATTGTAGCAGGCGAAGAACCCGGGTCAAAATACGCGAAAGCCGTTAAATTAGGTCTTAAAGTTATTAACGAAGATGAATTTAAAAAACTTTTAAATTTAAACTATTAAACTTGCGCTTTTAAACTAAAACTATTAAATTTAAATTATTAATTAGATTTAATAGTTTTTAATAAATATAGAAGATTAATTTATAAAACTTTTAAACTTTGTAATTTTATTTTATTCAATTCAATTTAATTATTTTTAATAAATATCGGAGTGCGCCGTTCATGAATAATTTTGTAAAGAATATTGGCTTTTTTAAATCAAATAAAAATTTAAATACTTTAAATCATTTAGATACATTGAATATTTCAAATACTTTGAATATTTCAAATTCTTTGAATACTTCTAATGATAATATTTTTTCAAAAATATATTTCGTGGTATTGCTCAGTTTTATATTTGCATTGTTTTTAGTCTTTTCTGCAGCAAAATCATACGGTTTTTTAACCCCGCATCTTTCCAGAAATATTACCGTCGGCGGTTTCCCTTACGGTGTTGCTTTTGCCGCAAACTCCAATTATGCTTTAGTCACAAATTCTGACAGCAATAGCGTTTCCGTAATAAGTATGGCAACGAAAGGAGTAGTTGCTTCAATAAAAGTCGGCTCTCATCCCGCAGGTGTAGCAATAAGTCCTTCGCTAATGTTCGCATACGTTTGTAATGTTGCTTCAGGAAATGTCAGTGTATTAAACATGGCTACTTTGACTAAATCTTTAAATATAAATGTCGGCGGCGGTCCTGTCAATGTTGCATTTACTCCTAATTCAAAATTAGCTTTTGTTTCAAATATCGGCGATAATCAGGTAGATGTTATTAACACTGTTCAGAATTCAGTGATTAAAAGAATAAATATAGGTAAATCCCCTTCGGGTGTTGCCGTCTCTCCAAACGGAAAAATAGTTATAGCGACGAATGCCAAGGAATCGTCATTTACGGTTATAGACGTATCTTCATTAAGCATTATTAGAACAATCCAAACAGGTAAAAATCCTACTTCCGTTGCATTCAGTCCTGAATCTTCGCCTAAGCATTATATATATATCGCATCTGGAAAAGATAATGCTATTTATGTATATAGACAGAAAAATTTTGCATTTGTAAAAAAATTTAAAACCTTGATAGATCCTTCTTCTGTCGCAGTTTCGCCTGACGGTATGATGCTTTTTGCGACAAATTTTCAAAATAATTCTTTAACTATTTATAATGCTATTCATTTTAATCATATAAAAACTATAAATCTTCCTAACGGACCAATGACCGTAGCAGTTTCGCCTGACGGAACCGTTGCTCTCGCAACTATTACTTCAGCTTCAAGCGTAGCTTTTGTAAGAATAAAAAAACCCGTCAAGGTGTATGCCTCAGTTGCTTCGCTTTCTCCCATAATTTCTTCTTCCGCTGCTAGCTCAGCGGCAACAGCGGTGACTGCTCCGCCTGCCGCTAATTATGCTAATACTAATAACAGTTATCCAAGTTCAGCCAATTCAGTGATGACCGCTCCGCCTTCAAATTATGTTCCGCGGCCTTTCGGTAAAGTTGCGACTATTTATACTGGAAGGGGTCCCACTGCCGAAGCTATTACGCCCGACGGCAGATATCTTTACGTTATAAATACTCAGAGTTCCACTCTTAGCGTTATTGATGTTGCAAAAGGAACATTAGTGAGAACTTTAAAAGTGGGCGGATATCCCGCCGCCGTTAGTATTTCACCTGACGGACATTATTGTTTTGTTGTAAATTCAAGTTCAAATACTGTAAGCATAATTTCCACGGGGAGATATTATTAGTATCCGATTTATTTATTAGCTTACTCCTGATTGAGTTTTATCAAGATTTAAATTGTATTAATAATTTGAACAGTCATTTTAAAAAAGGGATCAGATTAATTTTCCGCATAAAAGTTGTAAACATCTTCGGCGGAAAAAAATCAGACCCCTTTTTCTTTTCTATTAAATATTATAAGAAAATATTATAAAAGAATGAAAAATGTTATACTGCGGCTCTTTTTAAAATAATATCTATAAATGTGATTTAAGTCATATTTAATTTAAGTAAAATTAACTAAAATAGTTATAAAGTTAGTTTTGTTATGGCTTAAAATTTATAGCCGTCGGAATTAATTATATAACTAAAAAGGTTAATTATAACTAATTTAACTTAAAATTTAACGGTTTAGTTGTGTTTAGTTATGTTATGTTTATATTAGATTAAATTAATTTATTTTAATTAGCTTAAACATTATAAAATAAATATTATTAAAAAAAGGAGATAATGACTATGTTTTGTTTTCAATGTGAAGAAACTTTAGATTCGACAGGCTGCATTAAAAGCGGAGTATGCGGAAAGACCTCTGAAGTATCGGATTTGCAAGATTTATTAATTTATAATCTTAAAGGCATTGCTTTTTGGATGTCTAAAACAAAAACAGCAGGAGAAAATATAGATAATGAGGATTACCTTTTTCTTCTTAAAGGATTATTTACTACCGTAACCAATGTAAATTTTGATCCTGAGAAAATGGTTTTGTTAATAAATAAATCTTTAGATATCAGGGATAAATACAAAAATAAATATAATAATGTATTACATTTATCAGACGCAGACGCACATAGTAATAATTTAGAGCGCAAAAATGCAGAAAAAAATAATGTGCAAAATAACAATATCTATAACGATAATACAGATAACGGTGTGAGCATAAATGGAAATTCAAATTTGGCAGATTTTATCCCCGATAGCGCAAATTGGGAACCTTCAGGCAGAAATTTAGATGCTTATTATAAAAAAGCCGAGTCTGTCGGCATAAAAAATCCTTCAGACGATTTAGTTTCCTTAAGCGAGCTTTTGATTTACGGATTAAAAGGAATGGCAGCCTATGCTTATCACGCTTATGTTTTAAATTATGCAGATAGTTCAATGAATGATTTTATCGTGAAAGCATTAAGTTATCTCGCAAACAAAGAATTGAGCTCAGATATTCTGCTCAATCTTGTTTTTGAATGCGGCGAAAACGGCGTAAAAGTAATGGAACTGTTAGATAAGGCAAACACGACACATTATGGAGAACCTGTTCCTACAAAAGTTTTAAACGGAACTAAAAAAGGAAAATCAATATTAATTAGCGGGCATGATTTATTTGAACTTGAAGAATTGCTTAAGCAAACGCAGGGGAAAGGCGTCAATGTCTATACTCACGGAGAAATGCTTCCCGCTCATTCATATCCGTACTTTAAACAGTTTAAAAATTTTATAGGAAATTACGGCGGAGCATGGTGGGAACAACAAAGAGAATTTGAGAATTTTAGCGGACCTATTGTTATGACTACCAATTGCATACAAAAACCGACAGAAAAATATAAAAATCGTATATTTACGACAGATATGGTAGCAATGCCTGGTGTTAAGCATATAGATAATCATGATTTTTCTGAAGTCATTAAAAAGGCTCTTGAATCGGACGATACTCCTGAAGATATTAAAGGAGAAATTAATACAGGTTTTGCGCGAAATACTTTAGTTAACTCGGCAGAGACTATTATAAATTTAGTGCAGGCCGGAAAAATTAAAAATTTTGTCGTTATGGCAGGGTGTGATTCAAGCGATAAAGAAAGAAGCTATTACACCGATTTAGCAAAAAGTTTGCCTGACGATTCTGTTATACTGACGGCAGGGTGCGCAAAATACAGATATAACAGGCTCGGGCTGGGCGATATAGAAGGTCTTCCGAGGGTTATTGATGCAGGGCAATGCAACGATTCATATTCGTTAGTTGTTGCGGCTTTAAAACTCAAAGAAGCTTTACACTTAAGCGATATTAACGATTTACCCATATTTTACGAAATTGCATGGTATGAACAAAAAGCTGTTCTGGTTCTGCTTGCACTATTGTATCTTGGTGTGAAAAATATCAGGCTCGGATACAAATTGCCGGCATTTTTATCCCCGAATGTCGTCAATATATTAATAGAAAAGTTTAATATAATGGGAGTTTCAAGTGTGGAAGAAAGTCTTCTTTATATAAACGGCAATGCAAGTGTTTAAATGTTTTAAAAGCCTTTTTTATATAAATAAGTAAGCAAGCGATTGAGTAATATAATATAAACTTAAGTTTAAGTAATATATGTTCAAGATACTCAAGTTTAAAATTCAGTAAATTAAATTGTGTATTTTCAACCCGCCTAAAGTTGACTGCCTTAAATTTATTAAGCTCCCCTCCTTATCAAGGAGGGGAGCTTTTATTATAAATATAAAATATAAACTCCTAAGAATAGATTTAATTTTTTTTAATGAATATAATATATAAAATATCACGATATTAATAATTATTTGCTTTACATTGTAGAATTAAGGACTAACCCAAAATTGCCGATAGAGATTATTAAAAGTGCTTTAATATTTTAAAAAGACTGAATTCCTGCCTGCGCAGGAATGACACCCAACAGGTGAACGATAAATCTTCGCAAAGTCATTCCCGCGTAAGCGGGTGCGCTTTAAAGCCGTCGGCATTTAGACGGCTCATCTAGAAAAATTAGAAAAATAATTTTCTATCGACAATTTTGGAACTAAATAAAAATTTGAATTATTTTGAATTTAATATTATACTAATATAATATCTATAATATTTTTGGATTATTATCTAAGTATAATATCTTAATATTAATTATATTGTTGCTGCAAAATTATTTTACATATATTTTGCATATATAAATAATATTTGCTTAAATATTTATGCTAAAATTTAATAATTCAGGTTCATCATTCTGACAATCATTTTATATATATAAATTTATATATAAATATACAAATAATATTTATTAAAGTTAAATAAAAAAGGTTAATTTATATTGATTAGAAGAAATTTATAATAAAAGCTCCCCTCCTTGATAAGGAGGGGAGCTTAATAAATTTAAGGCAGTCAACTTTAGGCGGGTTG
>DAHXMB010000060.1:0-8884 GCA_027365695.1 Candidatus Acididesulfobacter sp.
TTTAAATTTATTATTTTTAATTTGCTAATTTTTCAATCTTTTTATTATTAGCCGATAATAAATTTTAACAGATTTTTACAATTATTGTAATTGCGGAAGTTCAATTTTAAAAAAGCTGTCTTAATTTATGGGTTCATTATAGTTCGGATAAATAAAAAACGCACCGAACTCCCTCTTATTTTTAATTTATAAAAACGGTTAATGGTTTTGAGATTAAAGATTATCAGTTTGTCTAATATATTCTAAAAACAATTTTATTTTTTTTGATTCTTCAGGATTGAATAAAAATGGTTCTACGTCTTTCGCAAGCTCGTTAAAATCAAACTGATTTAAGTCTTTTATGAATTTATTTTTTAAATCCGCAGAGGTTTTAACGCCCAATTTTTTATATAGATAATCATAGTTAGGCTTAGTTTTTTGAAGCAGAAAAATAATATCCCAAAAATCCCTGCCTTTAGCTTTTTTACGGTTTAAAGATGCATATATTTTTTGGGATAACAGTATATCCGGCGGAGTAGTTAAAATTTCAGTAAATACATCGAATTTATTTATTATTTTTCTTTCAGGTCTATATTCAAAATTTTGAGACTCAGTGTCTACCTGAATTATTATTTTTTCTTCAGGTAATCCGGAAAGTTTTTCATCGAACAATATTTTTGGAATTTTGATGTAACATCTGTAAGCGCCTTTGAAAACATTTTTTATTTCCGTAGAATATCCTTCTAATTCAAGCTCTTTCTTAATTTTTTCGCTTAAAAGTATAAACTCGTTTTGCGTTAAACCGAAATTATCGAAATCTAAATCTTCCGAAAACCTTGAATTATTATAAATTATCCTTAAGGAAGTTCCGCCCATAAAGGATAGTTTGCCGCTTATGCTAAAATTAAAGTTAGAATTAAAAATAACATCCAAAATCTTATACTGCAAATATTCGCGTAAAATGTTCTTTTTAAAATGGCGCAGGTTTAACGGATAATAACTTTCCAACTGTTCTAAACTAAGCATTGCTTATAAACCTCATAAATTTTTTTAACCTTTTTTCCATGCATTTGTTTTTAAATAAATCTGCATAATATGCTAATTTTTTTAAGTCTGTTTTTTCAAGAAATTCATCCTCATTGAATCTTAATTCCTTAAAATCGTTTTCAGATTTAATATGCGGATTTAAATAGAAATAGTCACATACGGCTTTTTCCGGCTGTGCAATCTTAAAAGGAATGTAGAAGGCATTCTTAAAGTAAATTTTATCATATTCTATTAAATTGTAACCGAATAATAAATTTGGTTTTATGCGACGATATATAAAATATCCCGTCTGCGATTTAAAATTTTTAGTTTTGCCGGAAGTAACCGAAGTAATTGCATATACGCTTTCGGGTATAAAATTATAATATGAAAAAGCCGCTTCCAGCGATATATAAGAATGCGGATATATCTTATTTGCTATTAAAAATAGCGTATTCTCGTTAATTTCAGTATCGGAAAAAATGTAGAATTCCTTCGTAATTTTTATTATGTATCCTTTGTTCTGCCAATAGCTAAGGTTTTGACTGTGAAAATTTGGATATATTTTTTTAATATCGTTGATGCTAAAAATTTTAAATCCTTTTAATTTATTTTTTAATTCTAAAAAAATCATATAGTTACGTTAATATATCTATAGTAAAAAGTTAAGTTTAAAGCGATTAACATTTTAAAAGTGATTAAATTTTAATCATATAACATAATATTATATAATATACTTTATATTCTTTTAATAGATATGTCAATTATAATCTTCTTTATTCATATTTTTAAAAACGAAAAAGAATAAATTGAATATTATAAAATCTTATATAAATGATAAATGCTAAAGGAAAAAATAGCGATAGAGAAATAATAGTAAAAAACGAAGACGGCATTAAAAAGCGAAGGCGACATTTGATTTTATTTAACAGTTTACATAATGTTCATTATGGGACATCTAAATTATTTATATTACACATTATATTACACAATGGACAAAATTAAAAAATATGACAAATTTAACTGCTCTTCGTATGCATAACCGCTGTATTAGCTGTGTTAAATTTTCACTTGGAATTTAGTTTTAATTGTTTTATTATATTTATATTTATTTAGTTAATATTTCAAATACTTATATATATATTTAATGTAATTTATTAATTATAAAGCTGTTTGTTTTTGAGTTATAATCAGCATATTTAAATCTTATAAGATTGATTGATATATATTTTATTTATGAGTAATATTTCTTGAATTAAGCTGAACAAGATTTTCAATGTAACTTCTTTTTTTTGTCATAGCATCGTTTTCCATCATTTTTTTATAAATAGCAACGGCATTTTCAGGCTTGCCTATCATAGTATAAATAGAAGCTTCTTCAAGCATTGCATATTCTTGAAGTTTCACGTCGTTTATTTTAGCCATTTTTTTTAGATAATTAATAGCTTCTAAGCTATTTTTCTGATTTAATTCAGCCGTTACAATATTGCTGTAAGCTAAATAGCTGATATTATTTTTATGAGGGATAGGATAACGGTCGGTATATTTCTTAAAATATTCTATAGACTTTTT
Organism: Candidatus Acididesulfobacter sp.; assembly: GCA_027365695.1. GTDB lineage: Bacteria > SZUA-79 > SZUA-79 > Acidulodesulfobacterales > Acidulodesulfobacteraceae > Acididesulfobacter. The sequence continues at coordinate 2,578 of DAHXMB010000060.1, forward strand.
ATAGTTTCTTAATAATAAATAATCGGAGCCTATATAAAAATTTGAAATAACTTCAGCTTTAGTGCCGTTATATTTTGTTTTTAGCTGTTTTAGGATAATGATAGATTTTTTTATATTTTTTAAATTTCCGGTTTTTGAAGTTCCTACCGAAAGATAAAGTCTGACTCCTTTTCCTAATAAAGCATAGGCTTTATTCTCTTTATAACCGTTATAATATCTATATCCTAATATACCTCCTATTACAATCAAAACGCCGATGCAAAAAAAAATAATAAATATCTTATGCTTCTTAAAAAAACCTTCTAAGTCAATCGCCATGTTTTATCGTCCTTATTAATTTTTATTTTTATTAATTTTTTTTAATATTTTTCGGCTAAAGCTTTAGCGTTATTTTTTATTTCTTCTAACTCCTTTATATTAAGACCTGCCCCAAATGCAATATTGTTATAGATATTTTCATCTAAAATATCGTCGGGTGAATGTGCATCGCTGGAAATTATTAATTTTGCGCCTGTGCGTCTGGCAATTTGAAAAACAAGACCGTTTGACAAACAATGTCCTTTTCTATAAGTCAGCTCAAGATAGATGTTTTTATTTTTAGCTATTAGAGCTTCTTCTTCGGTTAATAATCCCGGATGCGCCAGAATATCAATGTCTTCATTTAATGCCGCTAAATTAGTTCCTTTTTCAACAGGTTCGCTTAAAGTTTCGCCATGAACTACGATTATTTTAGCGCCTGATTTTCTTGCCAAATTGACGGCTTCGCCGATTAAAGAAGGAGGCATATGTGTAATCTCAACGCCCGGCAATACTCTAAATTGATTATTATTTTTAATATTTTCAGTATTAATTCTATCACTTATTTTAATAATATTTGACAATATAAATTCAATATTGGAAAAATCGGCGTGATCTGTAATCGCCAGGGTAGTTATACCTGAATAAAACGCTCTTCTTATGAGTTCCGACGGTACTAACTCGCCGTCTGAAAATAATGTATGGGTATGAAAATCTGCTATCAAATAATTTCTCCGTATAATTTATTATTTATAACTTCAGTTATTTTAACTTTAGTGGCATTATTTTCAAAATTATAAAAATTTGATTCCGATAGCGTCATTTTTTTCATTTCAAAATTTTTTAAATATACTGCCCTTTCGTTTAAAGTAATTCCTTTATATAATATTCCTTTATTAATTATTTCTGAATTATAGTCATCATTTTCCTGTATTTTTTCTATTATAACATCATAATTCTTTCCTATCAATTTATTTAAAGATAAAGCAAAAATATTTTTTTGCAAATCAAATAATTTATTTAATCTTTCTTTTTTTGTATTTAAAGGGATATTATAATCTCTGTAATTTAAAGCTGCGGTAAAAGGTCTCGGCGAATATTTAAATCCGTAAATAAATTCAAACTCTATTTCTTTTATTAAAGACAAAGTTAATTCAAAATCTTCTTCCGACTCCCCCGGAAAGCCTACAATTATGTCGGTTGATAATAATATTTCGGTATAACTCGATTTAATTTTTTTTATAAGATTCAAATAATGGTTTCTGTCATAACCTCTGTTCATTAATTTTAATATTCTATCGGAACCTGATTGAACCGGCAAATGCAAACATTTTGATATTTTATCTTCTTTTCCGATTAAATCAATTACTTCATCGCTCATATCCTTAGGATGAGATGTCAAAAATTTTATTTTCTTTATATTTTTATTTTCTGCAATTTTTTTTAAAAGATATATAAAATCATAATCAGGATTATCCGGAGATTTATAAGAATTTACATTTTGCCCTAATAAAACAATTTCTTGAACATTTTTTTGAGCATATTTTTCAACGGTGTTAAGTAAAATATTTAAAGGAATAGATTTTTCTCTTCCCCTGACATGCGGAACTATGCAATAGCTGCAGTAATTATCGCACCCCTCCGTTATTTTTAAATATTCCGTATAATTTAATGCACCTTTTTTTTCAGACCTTTGATTGAAAGATTTTTCTATCCTTTTGTAATAACTTTCGTTTTTAAATTTATTTGTGTATAAATTTTCAATATTTTTATTTTTATTATTTATATCGGCTTTGTCGTCTTCATCATTGCAAACGATTATATCATTTTCTGCATTGTTCTCTATGCTATTACCTATATTATTATTATTATTTATAGTATTGCTTATTATATTGTTATTGATGCTATTAAATAAAATTTTAAATTCTTTTTCAAGTATATCGGGAATAGATAAAATATCTTCCGGACTTACATAATAATTTATATGTAAGTCTTTTTTTGTTTTATTATTTTTTGTTTTATTTTTATTTAAATTTATTTTTTGTTTAATCTTTTGTTGAGCATAACATCCCGCAAGTATTATTTTTTTATTTTTATCTATACGACCGATATCGGACATTATTTTATGATCTGCATTGTCTCTGACGCTGCAAGTATTTAAAATTATAATATTTGCATCGTTTAAAGAAGACGCCTTTTTGAATCCTTTAAAAATTAGGCTCTCTTCAAGCAAGGACGAATCGTGAAAATTCATCTGGCAGCCATAAGTTTTAATGTAAAACTTGAGAGTTTCCGCCGACATAAGTTTACTCAATGTAATAATGCAAATAAGTTAAATAAATTAAATAAATAAGAAAGAAAAGAAAATTTAAATATTTTCTTTTATGAGGTTGTTTTTGCAGATTTTACTCATTTTAAAAAACGGTACTAATTTTTCTTTTACTTTAATATTTTCTCCTGTTTTTGGATTTCTTCCGTCATATGTTTTATATTCTTTTATTTTAAAGCTTCCAAAACCTCTTATTTCTATTCTTCTTTGTTGAACGATGGCTTCTATCATAGTTTCTAATATAGAGTTCACGATTGCTTCTGCTAACTTGGCGGAAATTTTATTTTGCTCCGCAAATAATTCTATAAATTCCGCTTTGTTCATACTCACCTCTAAATATTAAATGATATATGCAGTAAAATAATTTATTAATTTTAATAATTTAAATCAAACTGAATTATTGCTAAAAATCAATAATACCGCAAGATAATTTGCTAAGTTTATTATATTATCATATAAGAACGTCAGGGTCAACATCTATAACAATTTTTCTAGAGATAAAAAATTTATTAAGTTCAGATTTATTTTTAATGATATCTACAAAGTTATGCATATATGAAATATTTTTTTCACCTGATATTAAAGGTGATTTTATAATTATTTGAAATCTAAAATTATTATTTAACTTAGAAATTGGACAGGGGGTAGGACCTAGAACGGAAATTTTCTTAAATTCGGTATTTTCTATGATTGTTTTGCTTATTATTTTTTTTAAAAAAAATGCTCTTTCCTGTAATTTATCAAAATCTTTATCAGTTAATCTCAGCGCAATAATTTTAGCATAAGGAGGATAAGAATATTCTTTTCTTAAACTTAGTTCTTTTTCAAAAAATCCTTTAATATCATATTTTGATGCGTATTGAATAACGTAGTTTGCGCTATTGAAGGTTTGAAAAATTACATTTCCGGGCATATCCCCCCTCCCAGCTCTTCCGGATACCTGCATTAGCATTTGAAAAGTTTTTTCGGCGCTTCTAAAGTCGGGAATATTTAAAAGACTATCTGCTGAAATTACGACAACCAAACCTACATTTGGGAAATCATGACCTTTTGCTATTATTTGAGTACCGATAAGTATATCTATCATACCGTTATTCATTTTATTGAAAATATCCGAACCTATTTTTTTATTTCTGCCGATATCCGAATCTATTCTTGCGATTTTAGCGCTATTTCCAAATAATTCATTTACTTTATCTTCTAATTTTTGTATGCCTATTCCATAGGGCTCTATATTATCGCTTAAACATTCAGGGCATAGCTTTGGAACTTCTTCCGCATAATTACAGTAATGACATTTTAGAAAACTTTTTTCATAGTTTTTTCCTTTATGGTATACCATAGAAACAGCGCAGTTTTTGCAAATAAATTGATGGCCGCATGATTTACATATAATAAAAGTTGAAAATCCGCGCCTGTTTAAAAATAATAGCACCTGTCTTTTTTGATTTACATTTTCTATAGTTTCATTTCTTGAAATTTCCGAAAGCATTTCATCGCTGAAATTTTTATTATTATTATTATTTAAATTATTTGATTTAAATTCATTTTTTAAATCAATAATTTTAATTTCAGGAAGAGATCTGCCTGAAACTCTTTCTTTTATGTTAATGTACTTATATTTTTTTATTATTTTTGCGTTGTAAAATGATTCTAATGAAGGGGTCGCAGAACCTAAGACTGCAACCGAATTACTTTTTTTTGCGAGCATAACGGCTAAGTCTCTTGCATTATACAAAAATTCCGATTCTTGCTTATATGAGCTGTCATGCTCTTCATCTACAATAATAAGTCCCGGTTCAATTAATGGAGCAAAAATAGCAGATCTGGCGCCTAAAACTATTTTGATTTCTCCTGATAATATTTTAAACCAGTTAATTAATTTTTCTTTTCTTGCAATTTTACTATGAAATATTGCAAATTCATGAGGGCTTAACATTTTTGAAAATCTTTTCCTCATTATATCAATAAATTGATTTGTAATATATATTTCAGGAACAATAATAATAACTTGCTTATTTAAACTTAAAGTATATTCTAATATGTTAAGATAAATCTCGGTTTTTCCGCTTGCAGTTACGCCATGCAGTAAAAATGTTTTATAAAAATTTTCCTTAATTGGTTCTTTAATGATTTCAATAGCATTTATCTGGTCTTCGGTTAATTTTAAATAATAGGCAGTATCTGTTATAGAGATTGCAGAGTAAATGACCGTCGAAGAAATAGATGGGGGAATAACGGAAACGGCGGTAAAATTACTATTGATGCTATTGCTGCTATTGTTATTATTCTCTTTTGGAGTATTACTACTAATATTGCTTTTATTTAAATTTTTATTATTTTTATTGTTATATTCGGCATAGACATCTAATAGATGAAAATTTTTTGCATCTATTGACGGCAATGCCGCATCTAAAACACGCGCTATACTTTCGTGATAATACGATGCAAGCCAATTATAAAAATTTAGATGATTTTGATTAAAAAATGAATTTTTAGAAATAGATATTATTTTTTTTAAATTAGAATTCTTTGATTGATACGACGAATTTACCGAAGATATAAATCCATATGTTTTTCTGCTCTTTAGCGGTACTATTACAGGTGCGCCGATTTGCAAAAGATTTAGGAATACTTCCGGCACTAAATAGGTCAATGCATAATCCAACCCGCTTTTGGGCACTATTATTTCGGCTTTAGCTTCACTCATGCATATAATTATAATTCATTATCTTAAAAATTGAAATAAATAACAAAACAAAATTTAAAGTTATTTACATTGCAAATCATACATAAATAAAAAAGCCTCATCCGAAAAGACGAGGCTTTTTCACATTTAAATAAATTAATTATATTTATTTAATTATTTATAACTGAATGAATCTCCTTTTTACTTTCGTCTTTTTTTCCTCCTTCAAGCGGATATAATTGTCTTCTGTAATATTCTTCTTCATGAAGTTCAATTTTTTCTCCGTCTTTTGTTATGAAAAACTTTCCGTTACCAAATTCTTCAGACCAGACTTTATCGGCTATTTCTGCATAAGATGAAGAGTAATTATCCATATCGTCTTTTAGAGCCGTTATTATTGACTCTCCCCCTTCCTGCGCAGCTTTGGCATTACCGATAGCAACAACTTTTCTTAGAATTTGCGGGTGATCAATAATCATACACGGACGGAGTCTGTTTTTTATTTTAATCTGTTCGCTTCTTATAGAATTAAAATATGTTGAATTTAATATTTCTTCTATTGATTTATCAAATACGTTATCTACTGCAAATTGAGCAAATACGCACGGCTCTACTCCGCCGTTAGCATTTATATGTAAATAAACTCTACCGCCGGAAAGACATCCGTGAGACAGCACTCCGTCATTCCAAAAATCGGCAGCTACAATAGGTTTAGATTCTCTTATTTCCACTACTCTTTTTCTTCTATAATTTCTTTGTTCAGGGGTCGGCATTAATTTAATGTCGGGTTCTCTTCCGATAGGTATATAATTGAAATACCACCCTAAAAAACATCCCTGCTTAATATAAAAATCAATAAATTCATCGCTTACTAAAATTTCATTGTTCAATCTTGTTGCGGTAGCCGAAAAACCAAAAAGCAGTGATGTTTTTTAGGGTGGTATTTCAATTATATACCTATCGGAAGAGAACCCGACATTAAATTAATGCCG
>DAHXMB010000063.1:0-9273 GCA_027365695.1 Candidatus Acididesulfobacter sp.
AGGTATTAAAAATGAATCGTTAAACATATTCTCTGTTCAATATCATCCTGAAAGTTCACCGGGTCCGAATGATTCAAAATACTTATTTGAAGATTTTAAAAAATTATGCTTGGAAAGCAAAATAGAAAATAATTAATATATTAAAATTAGAAATGACAGGAGAGGATTTTTTATACAGGATAAAATATCTTTATAAAATTACTGAAAACTGTTCGTTGTGCCCGAGATATTGCAATGCTAAAAGATTTAAAGCGGAAAAAGGTTTATGCGGGGCAAAAGACAAATTGCGTATTGCAAGTTTTAATATACATAAAGGGGAAGAGCCCTGTATTTCTGGGAGTAACGGTTCAGGTACGATATTTTTTTCAGGCTGTTCCTTAAAGTGCAAATTCTGTCAGAATTATCCGATCAGCAGATTTTATAACGGAAAAGACTATAGCGTATCAGAGTTAAGCGATATTATGCTCAAACTTCAAAAAAGAGGTGCGCATAATATTAATTTAGTAACCTCAACGCATTTTATGCAGTTTATTGTCGAAGCTTTATATATTGCAAAAGATAAGGGTTTAAAAATACCTGTTATTTATAACAGTTCAGGATATGAAACGGAAGAGCTGATAGAAATATTAGACGGTATTATAGATATATATCTTCCCGATATAAAATATTCCGATAATAAGATCGCACTTAAATATTCCGGAGCAGATAACTATGTTGAAATCAACAGAAAAGCTTTAAAAAAAATATATAAACAATCAGGAGAATTGCAGACCGATTTTAGCGGTATCGCTATAAAAGGAATGCTTGTCAGGCATTTAGTTTTACCGGATAATCTTTCGGGATATAAAGAATCTTTTAAATTTATTGCCGAAGAATTGTCAAAAAACGTTCCAATAAGCCTTATGAGCCAATATTTTCCTGCTTACAAAGCTTTTAATGATGATGCCGTAAATAGAAAAATAACTGCGGAAGAATATATCGAAGCCGTTGATTATTTGTCCAATGCCGATTTATCAGGTTATTATCAAACAGATTTAATAAATGATTTAACTATTTAACTATGTTAACTATGGGGTATTTTAATAATTAATATAAGGTATCTATTATGCCAAAACGAACAGATATAAAAAAAATTATGATTATAGGTTCAGGACCTATAATCATAGGGCAGGCTGCAGAATTTGACTATTCAGGAACACAGGGGGCAAAAGCTCTGGCTGAAGAAGGATATGAAACTATTTTAGTGAATTCTAATCCTGCTACTATTATGACCGATCCCGAGTATGCTTATAAAACTTACATAGAACCGCTAAACGCAGATTTTTTGGAAAAAATTATTGAAAAAGAAAGACCCGATAGTATTATTCCTACTTTAGGCGGACAGACTGCCCTTAATTTAACCGTTGAATTATATGAAAGAAAAATTATAGATAAATTTGGCATTAAAATACTTGGAGCAAGCATAGATGCTATAAAAAAAGCTGAAGATAGAGAATATTTTAAAAAAAGTATGGAAAAAATCGGAGTTCCCGTATTGCAGGGCGATTTTGCGCATAATACAGAAGAAGCGTTTGCAGTTTTAAAACAGATAGGGTTTCCTGTAATAATAAGACCTTCTTTCACTCTTGGCGGAACGGGAGGCGGTATTGCTTATAACATTGAAGAATTTGAAGAATATGCACAAAGAGGAATTAACGCAAGTCCTACAAATGAAATTTTGATAGAAAAATCAATTATCGGTTTTAAAGAAGTTGAGCTTGAAGTAATGACCGATAAAAATAAAAATACAATTATAATATGTTCTATTGAAAATTTTGATCCTATGGGTATTCATACAGGAGATTCAATTACTATCGCCCCGGTTCAAACATTAAATAATAAAGATCTGCAAAAAATAAGAGACTGGACTATAAAAATAATGAGGGAAATTGGCGTAGAAACAGGAGGCGCCAATGTACAATTTGCGTTAGACCCTGATTCTGACGATGCTTATGTAATAGAAATGAATCCAAGAGTTTCAAGAAGTTCAAGTTTAGCTTCTAAAGCAACAGGCTTTGCAATTGCTAAAATAGCGGCAAAATTAGCGGTAGGATATACTCTTGATGAGCTGCCGAATGATATAACAAAAAAAACTATGGCATGTTTTGAGCCGTCTATAGATTATGTCGTTACTAAAATTCCGCGTTTTACTTTTGAAAAATTTCCGCAAACGGATTCTTCTTTAACGACTCATATGAAGTCGGTCGGCGAGGTTATGGCTATAGGCAGGACTTTTTGCGAATCGCTGCAAAAAGCTGCCAGATCATTAGAAAACGGGTATTACGGGATTGAATCGCTATACGGTCTTGATCTGTTATATGATTGTCCGAACAATTCAGAATCGGTATTTTATTCAATTAATAATACGGAAAATGCCGGCAGCGGTAGCCCGATTATCTCAAATATTTCAGAATCCGCAGACATAGAAATTTCTAATGTAAAAGAAGAAATAAAAACTTTAATTAAAAATGCCGATTATAGAAGACTTTTATTAATAGCCGATTCTTTGCGAGCAGGTTTTACGGTTGATGAAGTTTATGAATTTTCAAAAATTAACAGATGGTTTCTGGAACAAATTTCATTAATTATAGATTTTGAAAAAAAATTGTTTTTATGCAATATTTTTAATGCCGCAGATACAGATGTATATAATAGCGAATCCGATAAAAAATTTAAAGAGACTAATAAAGAGACTAATAAAGAGACTAATAAAGAGACTAATAAAGAGACTGAAGAAATTTTAAAAGAAGCAAAACTACTCGGTTTTTCTAATATAATTATTGCTAAATTAACCGCTGTAGATAAAAACGGCAGTCATATTAAACCTGATGAATATCTAAAGAAAGATAAAAATGTATTTAAAATTATTAAAGAACAGGAAAAATATATAGAAAAGCTATTAGATAAATTTCAAATATATCCGGTTTATAAAAAGGTAGACACGTGCGGAGCGGAATTTGAAGCTGCTACCCCCTATATGTATTCTTCTTATGATAAAACTAATGAAATTAGTGCGCTTGAAGGCAAAAAAGCTATTATTCTCGGAAGCGGACCTAACAGGATAGGACAGGGCATAGAATTTGATTATTGCTGCGTACACAGCGCTTTTGCGTTAAAAGAGATAGGATATAAACCGATAATGATAAACTGCAATCCTGAAACCGTATCTACCGATTACGATACTTCTTCGAGACTATACTTTGAACCGCTTACGGCAGAAGATGTACTTCAGGTTTCAAAATTAGAAGGGTATCCCCCGATTATATTGCAATTTGGCGGACAGACCCCCCTTAAACTTGCTAAAGAATTTGAAAACAGAAAATTTAATATTCTTGGAACACCTTATAAATATATAGATATAGCCGAAGATAGAGAAAAATTTAAAGATATTATTCAAAAAATGGGACTTTTTCAGGCTGAGAGTTCAATGGCATTCAATGAAAAAGAAGTTTATAAAAATTCTATTTTAATAGGATTTCCTGTCCTTTTAAGGCCTTCTTATGTTCTTGGAGGAAGAGCTATGGAAATTATTTACAACGAAAACTCATTAAATAAATATATTAAAAAAATATTTGCTCAGGATATTTCTTTTCCTATATTGATAGATAAGTTTTTGGAAGATGCTATTGAGGTGGATGCGGATGCATTATGCGACGGAGAAGATGTTTATATAGCAGGTGTGATGGAACATATTGAAGAAGCGGGAGTGCATTCAGGAGACAGCGCATGCTCTTTGCCCGCATTTTCTTTAAACAATAACATTGTAGAACAAATCAAAGAAATAACAAAAAAAATATGTCTTGAGTTTCATGTAATAGGATTAATAAATATACAATTTGCTATAAAATATGATAAAATATACATAATAGAAGTAAATCCGCGTGCTTCGCGCACGGTCCCTTTTGTCAGCAAGGCGACGGGCGTGCCTATTGCAAAATATGCTACGCTTGTAATGTTTGGCAGAAAATTAAAAGATTTGGGGCTGCAAGGGTCTTTTGATATTGATTATTATTGTGTTAAAGAAGCCGTGTTTCCTTTTACGAAATTTTCAAATGTAGATCCAATGCTTGGACCCGAGATGCGTTCCACAGGCGAAGTTATGGGGATAGACAAAAGTTTTGGTGTAGCTTATGCAAAATCGCAAATAGCCGCCGGTCAAAATATTCCTGAAAAAGGAAATATTTTAATAAGCGTAAAAGATGAAGATAAAAAATATTTAAAAGAACTTTGTCCGCAATTAATAGAAATGGGTTTTAGTATTTTGGCAACGAAAGGTACTTCTAAATATTTAGACAAAATAAATATTAAAAATTTTAAAATAAATAAAGTTAAAGAAGGAAGACCGCATATTATAGATGCGTTAAAAAATAAAGAAATTAATATGATTTTTAATACTCCCAGAGGTATGAAGTCTTTAGAAGATTCTTATGCTATCAGAAGGAGCGCAATTGAATTTACTATACCTTACTATACGACTATTAGAGGGGCTTTTGCCGCTTCTTCGGCTATAAAATCACTTAAAGAAAAAAAAATATCTGTTGAACCGATACAAGATTATTATAAAAAAATGCAGTAAATGCAACAAATATAATGAACCCAGAATTGCCTATAGAAAATTTATTTTCCAATTTTCCGCTCACGCAGGAGTAATTTTACGGGTGTTTAGCTTTTCACCCGAAAGGTGTCATTCCCGCGAAAACGGGAATCTAATATTTTTACATAGCTTTAAAATTATTTTAAAGATTTCTATCGGCAATTTTAGGATAAATATAGATGAATATAATCGAAGAAGCAATAAAAATTTACTATTAATTATTTTTGCATATTTTCTTTGTATTTTATATGTTTAAAGATTTAAGTCGAGGAGGTAAAGTCTAATTGAGCATCAGCAATGATTCTTGTCCTGTTACCAAAGAAGGCTATGATAAAATGGTCAAAGAGCTAAAACGGTTAAAGTCCGTTGAAAGACCTGCAAATATATCAGCAATTGAAGAGGCGAGATCGCACGGCGATTTGTCTGAGAATGCCGAATATAGCGCTGCCAAAGAGAAGCAAAGCTTTTTAGAAGGAAAAATTATGGAACTTGAGGATAAAATAGCGAGAGCGCAAATAATAGACATATCTAAAATATGCGAAAACAAAATTGTTTTCGGCGCAAAAGTAAAACTTTTGGATTTAGATATCGGAATAGAGGTTTCATATCAGATAGTCGGCGATACCGAATCAGATATAAGTCAAGGTAAAATCTCTATATCTTCTCCTATTGCAAAAGCATTAATAGGAAAATGCGCCGGAGATGAAGTGGTTATAAACGTTCCTAAAGGACAAAGAGAGTTTGAAGTTCTTGACATTGCTTATAATTAATGGTATATTATTAATCGTGATGTTTAATATTAATATTGAAATATTTAATAAATTAAATATTTAAAGGAGGATTAATGGCTTTAGATAAAATAGAAGTAGAAAAAGTATTAAATGAAATCAGACCGTCTCTCCAATTTGACGGAGGAGATGTAGAATTGGTTAATATATTGGATGACGGCACCGTCAATGTCAGGCTTCAAGGCGCTTGTGCAGGATGTATGGGTTCAATGATGACTCTTAAAGGCGGTATTGAAAGGGTATTAAAAGAAAGAATACCCGAAGTTAAAGAAGTTAATGCCGTTAATTAACAAACTTAAGTTCTGGATTTATGCCTGCGCGAAAATGATTTCCACGGTCAATCGTTTCGCCAGCAGGATGTCATTCTTGAGCAGGCATAAATCTAATGTTCTAAAGATTACGGTATGTTTAAAACAAAATATCTATCGGCAATTTGAGTTTTTTCTGTAATATACGCTGCGTATCGCATGTAATAGTTTTTTATACTAAAAGGTTTGGAGCGTGCAAGATAAACATGATATCAAGAACTAATGCTTTGTACGTAAGTTCGTTTGTTAGATTTTCCTATATTTAGACATATTTCATAAGGTATTGTTTTAGCATAATTTGCAATTTCTTCAACCGTAATCCTTTTACCTCCGCTTTCTCCCATAATAATCGCTTCGTCATTTAATGACGCGTTTTTAATTTTTGATAAATCTACTATAATCATATTCATAGTTATAGTACCGATGATATCGGCATATTGATTGTTTATTATAACCCTTCCCTTGTTGGAAAGCATTCTCGATATGCCGTTATCATAACCCGCGTTGATAATTCCGATATTCATATCGGAAGGAGCTCTAAATGTTCTGCCGTAAGAAACAGAGCATCCTTTTTTTATTTGTTTTATCTGAATGATACCGGTTTTTAATGTCATTAAAGGCTTTAAATTCAAATTTATCTGCGGGCTGACAGGATTGATTCCGTACAAAGATATACCCGGTCTTACAGAATTTGAAAAGTCATCTTTTATTTCATTGCTAAGCATAGAAGAACTTGCGCTAATGTGAGTATATAGCGGTTTTAATTTTCTGTCCGATATAATTTTTAAAACATTTTTATAATTATTAAGCTGAAATTTTGTATAATTTATATCTGATTCAGCGGAAGAAAAGTGGCTGAAAATACCTTCAAATTCTAAAAAATCGCCGTTTTTTCTAATTTCTTCAATATAGTTTAATGCTTTAAGCAACTCGTCATCGTTAAATCCGAGTCTATTCATTCCCGAATCGTATTTTAAATGTATAAGAGCTTTTTTATGAATTTTTCCGGCAGCTGCATAGACGGTCTTAAGATAATCCAAATCGAAAACACAAATAGAAATACCCATCCCTACGGCATCTTCAATATGTTTTTCGTCAACCCCCGAAAGCATTAAAATTTTAGGATTATTTAATTTATTTTTTAACAAAAAGGCATCATCTAATTTAATTATTCCAAAAAAATTAATTCCTTGTTTTTCCAAAACCTGCGCAATTTCTAATAAACCATGCCCATAGGCGTCCGATTTAATGATTGCAATTATTGTTTTATTTTTGTTAAAGTTTAATGATTTTAATTGTTGAATATTATTTGATAGATTTTTTAAATTTATTTCCAGAATTGCTTCCTGTGTATTCATTGTTTTTTATATTAAAAATTTTTAATTTTTATGGTTTTGTCTATTTATAAACATTATATTTTATGCTATACTTAACATAATTTATTATATTATTATAATTATAAAATATAATGTTTAATAATGATAGCTTAAGTTTTTATATTTTAACATAACAAAAATAGGGAGTTGTAATGAATGTTACAGGTATAGACATAGATTTTAATAAAATTTTCAAAATTATAAGAACATCTGAAGATGATTTTATTGATATATTCATTGAATCAAATATATCTAATTTTCTTTCAAATGAGAATAAAAAATTAGAAAAAGCTATTTCGGGAGTTTCGGGAGGCGCAGGGTTAAGACTTATTTCTGAAAAAAAATCATATTATGCATTTACAAATAATATTGATGAAAAAAATTTATTAGAAATAGCCAAAAATTTAAACAAAATAGCAAAAACTAATAGAACGGATAAGGATTTTAATAATTTAGATTTAAATTTTAAAAAATCTGAGGCAAAAACAGAAATGCCTATTTTAAAAGAAGTTTTAAATGTTTCTATGAATAAAAAAATAGAAAAAATAGATGATGCGGTAAAATTTTCCTGGGGATACGATAAAAGAATTTTACAATCTAATGTTTCTTACAAAGATTACAAGCAAGATATTTTTATTATAAATTCTAAAGGCAATATTGCCGAAGATAGCAGGGAAATTATTACTTTTTTTGTAAATGTCGTAGTTTCTGACGGCAAAAAAACAGAAATGGGCTATGAGCCCGTTTCGGCGTTTATGGGTTTTGAATTTTTTGATAAAATTGACCCCGCCGAAATAGCAGGAAAAGCATGTAAAAGAGCAATCACTCTGCTTGAAGCGCCTTTTGCCCCTTCAGGAACAATGCCTGTCGTGTTGTCGAGCGAAGCAGGCGGAACAATGATACATGAAGCAATAGGGCATGGTTTAGAAGCCGATATAGCAGGCAGCGGTTTAAGCGTGTATTCCGATAAAATAGGCGAAGAAGTTGCTTCAAAACTTATTACCGTTGTTGACGATTCTTCATTAATAGGAAAAAGAGGCTCGTACAGATTTGACGATGAAGGCACTCCGTCAAACAAAAATATATTAGTTGAAAACGGAATATTAAAGAAATATATGTCTGACCGTTTATCTAATATTAAGTACGGATATGAATTGACGGGCAACGGCAGAAGAGAGTCTTATGAACATCAGCCTATAGTCAGAATGTCAAATACAATGATTGCAAAGGGCGAAAGTTTGCCTGAAGATATAATTAAAACTATAGATAAAGGGCTATTTGTCAAAAAAATGGGCGGCGGTCAGGTAAATACGGTTACAGGCGATTTTGTATTTGAAGTAATGGAAGGATATATTTTAAAAAACGGCGCTGTCTGTGAAGCAGTAAGCGGCGCAACTTTGATGGGTAATGGACCGGAAATATTGAATAACATAGATATGGTCGGAAACGATATGGGTTACAGCGTAGGCACCTGCGGCAAAGACGGACAGGGAGCGCCTGTATCTGACGGACAGCCGACTTTAAGAATACCTTCTATAGTTGTCGGCGGCAAAAGTTAAGAAATAGTCAAGAAGCCAAGAAATATGGGGACTCCTCTCCTTTTTTTATTGATATGAGTAAGAGATGTATAATAAAATTAGTTAAGAAATCAATAGGCGTTAATGCCGTCATGGTTTATGCCCTGCTTGTCTGCTCGCTTTATGCCGTTAGGCACTGCTTAAGTATTGAAGGCTAAGTCAAAATTTATAAATAAAAAATATAAAAAGTATAAGGCAAAATTATTAATAATGGAAAAAATAAAAGACTGGAAGTCTTACCAGCATATTTTAAACAGGCGCAAAAGAAAAAATCCTAATATTTTAAAACCCGTATTAATTTTTATATTTTTAGCTATGCTTATTATAATCTCAATAAGCGGGATAAAATTATTTTCTTATTTAAAAAATTATTATACAAAATCAGCGTTAAATAAACGGCAGACTTTTTTAGGCACGGGAATAAGACCTATTAAATTTATTAATCCTAAAAAAAATAATAAAATTGAAACTTTATCTGTATCTTTAAGTGTAAACGGCATAAAAAGTTATGCAAAAAAATATTTTAACAGTCATAATTTTTCCGTTGAAGCTCTGAAAAAATATTTCAAATCCTACCCTCCTAAATTTAAT
>DAHXMB010000096.1:0-16183 GCA_027365695.1 Candidatus Acididesulfobacter sp.
ATAAAAATTATAAATTATCAAATCATGATTTTTTGGATTGTTACAACATTGATTAAAATATTAATTGTTTTTGGCGTTCTGCTTTTGGCCGCGGCTTATTTAACCCTTTTAGAGCGCAAAGTGGCAGCCAGAATTCAAAATAGATTGGGACCTATGGAAGCAGGTTTTCATGGAATACTTCAACCTATAGCAGATGGAATAAAGCTGTTTTTTAAAGAAGATATTATACCTGCGGATGCAAATAAAATATTATTTGTTCTTGCGCCTATCATTGTCGTTATTCCTGTTTTAACGACATTTGCGGTTATTCCGTTTGGCGCTCCGATAAAAATATTGGGGCATATTGTCCCGCTTCAAATTACAAATGTCAATATAGGAATATTATTTGTTTTAGCGCTTTCGTCGTTAGGGATATACGGCGTGGTAATAGGGGGGTGGGCATCAAACAGCAAATATTCATTATTGGGAGCTATAAGAACTGCGGCTCAAATGATAAGCTACGAGTTATCCCTTGTTTTATCGATAGTCGGCGTAATTATGATAGCTGGAAATTTAAGCCTGGCACAAATAGTTTCTTCGCAGGCTCATATGTGGTTTATTGTTTATCAGCCAATCGGATTTTTAATTTATTTAATTGCTTCTACGGCTGAAATGAACAGGGTTCCTTTCGATCTTGGCGAGGCTGAAGGAGAATTAGTTGCCGGTTTTCACACGGAATATTCAAGCATGAAATTTGCATTTTATTTTATCGGTGAATATGGTCAAATAGTTGTTAACGCTGCAATTATTACCACGCTTTTTTTGGGCGGATGGGAAGGACCTTTTCTTCCGTCGGTGTTATGGTTTGTGATAAAAGTTTTTCTTGTAATATTTATTTATCTCTGGTTTAGATGGACGTATCCGCGGCTAAGATATGACGAACTTATGGATCTGGGCTGGAAAATTTTGCTTCCTTTGTCACTGGCAAACATTGTAGTAACGGGATTTATAATGGTTTTATTAGGAAAATAGTAATATATATGACATATATGGTGCTTAAAACTAATATTTGAGAAGTAGAGCTAAATTTAATTTATTCACATTATAAAATAATATAAAAATTATTTGTAATATTTATTATGGATACTAAAAAAGAAGAAAATTCATTAGTACTGATATCAAAAAATTTACTTATAGGTCTAAAAACAACTATAACTACATTTTTTCAAAAATCAGTAACAGTTCAGTATCCGAGAGAAAGACTGAAATTAGCCGAACGGTTCAGAGGCGTTCCAAAACTAAATGTTAATAGCGACAACTCTTTAAGGTGCGTGGCATGCATACTGTGTCAGACCGTTTGTCCTTCAGAAGCTATCAAAATTAATACAGGCTATGTAAATTACGGAAACGAACATGGGCTTACTGAAAGACAAAAAAATAATCATAGTCTTGATAAACTTGAAAAGAATACTTATAATGATGGAAGAAGACATCCTGAATCTTTTGAAATTGATATGTTGAGATGCATATGCTGCGGGTATTGCGAGGAGATTTGTCCTGAAGAAGCTATCGCTATGTCCGATAAATTTGAATTTGGATTCTACACTAGAGACGAAGGAATATTTGGGATAGACAAACTTATAAAACTTTAATTAATAAAAAATAAAATTTATTATATTTGTCATACAATAAAGTAAATGTGTGAGGTTAATTTTGGAAGCGCTTTTTTATATTTTTTCAATCATTGCAATTTTTTCCGCATTGATGGTAATATCGGTTAAGAATCCCTTAACTTCTGCGTTATACATTATTTTGTGTTTTTTTGCAATAGCGGGATTTTACATACTTCTTAATATGCAATTTCTGGCGGCTATGCAGATTTTAGTTTATGCAGGCGCAATTGCCGTTATCATAGTTTTAGTTATTATGCTGCTTAATTTAGCTAAAACTAAAGGAGCGATTAAAGATTTTCATCAAATAGTTATAGGTATAATAGCTGTCGGATTATTGTTTTTAGAAGTTATATTATATCTTAACGCAACGGGCGAGAAAAAACCCACGGGTATTTATACAAATGCAATAATCAATAAAATAGGCAATACCCAAATCATAGGAGAATTTCTATTCACTAAATATGTCTTTCCGTTTGAAGTAGCTTCTGTTCTGTTACTGGTAGCGGTTATAGGCGCTTATATTTTCGCTAAAAAATAAATTTAATATAACGTAATTCTAACTTATAAAAAATCAAATAAATAAAGTAATAAAATAAAATAATACAAATTTATAGATTGGAACTTAAACATATGAATGTAAATGATTATTTAATAGTTGCAACAATTATATTTTGTATCGGAGCAGTAGGCGTTTTGATAAGAAAAAATCTCGTAACTATTTTTTTAAGTTTAGAATTAATGTTTAATGCAGCAAATTTAGGTTTTGTTGCCGTTTCCGAATATTTAAATTTAATTAGCGGAGATATTTTTGTTATATTTATTATGGTTGTTGCCGCGGCTGAAGCAGCAATTTTGTTAGGAATTGCTATTGCTTTTTATAGAGAAAAAGGAACAATAAATATAGATGATGCAAATGAATTAAAATTTTAAATAAATATATAATTTATAATCCTTTTTATATTTTTAAATTATTTTATTAATTTAAAAATTTATATAATAAAATAATAAAATACAAAAAATAAATACTTATATTTTATAAATAAAACATTATTATTTGTTAAAAATATATTTAGCGATTGGCATAAATTAATTTAAAATTAATATAATTTTTAAAGGTATATTATATTATAATGAATTCAAAAGATTTGATAGTTTGGCTGATTCCCTTTTTTCCCCTGTTAGGCGCAATTTTATGGGGTGTATTCGGAAAGTATTTTAAAAATTATTCAGGATATTTAGGAAGTATATTTATTATAATTTCATTTATACTTTCTGTAATAATATTTTTTATTGTTGCTTACGGTCATGGTTTTTCCTCCACATTGTATCCATGGGTTTACGCATCCTATTTCAAAGTGAACGTATCCACCACGATTGACAGACTGTCGGTCATAATGCTAGTTATGGTAACGGGCATAAGTTCTTTAGTGCATATATATTCTATTGGATATATGAAAGACGATAAAGGTTTTGCAAGGTATTTTTCTTATTTGAACCTATTTGTATTTTCAATGATAATGCTGGTTATGGCCAATAACTTTTTATTATTGTACGTGTTTTGGGAAGCCGTAGGATTTTGCTCATATATTCTTATAGGTTTCTGGTACGAAAAAAAATCCGCATCGGATGCCGGTAAAAAAGCTTTTATTGTCAACAGAATCGGTGATTTTGGATTTGCGCTTGGAGTTATGCTGATATTTATAACTATGGGAACGTTAAATTATTCCACCGTTTTTTCAGGTATTCATTTATTACCTCCCTATTTAATAACAACTATTGCTTTACTGCTTTTGGCGGGTGCAGTCGGTAAATCCGCTCAATTTCCGCTGCATGTCTGGCTGCCGGATGCTATGGAAGGACCGACTCCCGTCAGCGCGCTAATACATGCGGCAACTATGGTAACTGCAGGAGTATATCTTATAGCAAGGTGTCACGTTATATTTTCTTATTCTCCCGACGCTTCGTACGTGGTATTGATAATAGGAAGTATTACCGCTTTTATGGCTTCCTTTATCGCATTAACCCAATTTGATATAAAAAGAGTAATTGCTTATTCTACCATTAGTCAGATAGGTTATATGTTTATGGCGGTGGGAGTTGGATCTTATGCGGCGGGAATGTTTCATTTACTATCGCATGCTATCTTTAAAGGGCTGCTATTTTTAACTGCAGGCAGCGTGATGCACGGAATGAGCGGAGAATTAGATATGAGAAAAATGGGCGGTTTATATTCTAAAATGAAAATAACTGCCATAACATTTATCGTAGGAGGATTAGCATTATCGGGTATTCCTCCTTTTTCAGGGTTTTTCAGTAAAGATGCAATACTCGGGGACGTATTCAATAAAGGAGATTATTTCTTCTGGGTTCTGGGCGAACTCGCCGCTTTTATGACCGCATTTTATATTTTTAGAGTTATTTTTAATGTTTTCTTTGGAGAATCTCATGTAGATAAGAATTTACATGTTCATGAATCTCCGAAAATTATGACCATACCACTAATTATAATGGCAAGTCTTGCGGCCGTTTTCGGCTTTGTCGGTTTTCCGCCGTTTAACCATTCTATATTTTATGAATTTATAAATAAAGATTTTACAAATGCATTTAATTTTGCTCCCGCCGTAAATAACGTCCCATGGTACCCGCTAAGCGCAATTTCCGTAATCGCGGGTTTAAGCGGAATATATATCGCTTATGTTTTTTATATAAAAAAATCATTTAATCTTGAAAAACTTAAAAATAGATTTAAACCTATATATGATCTTTCATATAACAAATTATACGTTGATGAAATATATGATATTGTGATAGTTAACCCCATGAAAAATTTTGCTATTTTTTTATGGAGAATCGTGGATACTTTAGTTATAGACGGAGCGGTTAACGGTATAGCGCAATATATAAGCGTTACTTCGTCAAAAGTAAGAAAATTGCAGAACGGAATGCTTATGAGCTATATTTTTACATTAACCGTAGGAGTCATAGCGCTTTTAGCTTATTATTTTGTAAGATGAAATGAAATTAAAGTATGTAATACTGAATACAAATACTAATTTAGATTAGTATGATATATAACATATGAAAGCAGATATATCATTTAATTTATTATATAAAAAATATTGAAAATTTAATTAAATTAATAAATACATTATTTATTTAACAGGAAATTTTATGAGTATTTTTTTAAAGTATATCTTATCTATAATAATATTTTTTCCGCTTTTGTCTGTCGTTTTATTGTTTTTTGTAAATAAAAAAGCGGAAGGTTTATTGAGAAATCTTGCTACCGTCTTATCGCTGGTAGAATTTGTGATTTCTTTGTTCTTATTTATATATTTTAAGTCAAATACTTATGAATTCCAATTTGTAGAAAAATTCGGCTGGATTCGTGAATTTGGAGCCACTTATTTCCTTGGCATAGACGGCGTAAGTTTATTTTTGATATTGCTTACGACTTTAATGACATTTATAGCTCTATTGTCAAGCTATAAATATATTAAAGACCATGTGAAAGAATTTGTAATTTTAATGCTTGTGCTTGAAACATTCATGCTTGGTGCATTTGCTTCTTTAGATATTCTTTTATTTTATTTGTTCTGGGAATTTATGCTTATACCTATGTATTATATTATAGGAATATGGGGTTCAGGCAGAAAAGTTTATTCAGCGGTGAAATTTATTTTATATACTTTGGCAGGTTCGCTTATAATGCTTTTCGGTTTAATTACAATATTTATCTTGCATTATGACCAAACCGGCAATTTCACATTCAATTTATTAAAGCTGTACAATACAAATATTCCGTTAACATTGCAAATAGTTCTGTTTATTGCTGTATTCATAGGATTTGCCGTAAAAATTCCTCTTTTTCCTCTTCATACGTGGCTTCCGGATGCTCATACCGAAGCGCCAACGGCGGGAAGTGTTATCCTTGCCAGTGTACTTCTTAAATTTGGCATTTACGGTTTTTTCAGATTTGCAATTCCTTTGATGCCTGAGGCGTCAATTATACTTACGCCGGTTATACTTGTCCTTGCAGTAATCAGTATAATTTACGGCGCATTAGTTTCAATATTTCAAAAAGATTTGAAAAGATTAGTCGCTTTTTCAAGCGTGTCCCACATGGGTTTTATAATGCTTGGATTGTTCGCTATGACGGCAGTCAGCGTTGACGGTTCCGTTATTCAAATGATAAATCACGGTATATCCACCGGCGCGCTTTTTCTTTTTGTAGGAATGCTTTACGAAAGAAGTCATACAAGACTGATTGCAGATTTTGGAGGTTTGGCTAAAAAAGCTCCAATTTTAGCCGCTTTATTTATGATAGCTGTTTTATCTTCAGTCGGTTTGCCGGGACTAAACGGATTTGTCGGCGAATTTTTAATTTTAGTAGGATCGTTCAAACAATACACAGTATTTACTATATTTGCAACCAGCGGAATTATTTTTGCGGCAGTCTATTTATTATGGATGTTTCAACGAGTCATGTTTCAGGATATAACAAATCAAAAAAATGAAAATTTTAAAGATTTGACATTAAGGGAAATAATGACGGTTTTGCCGTTAATTTTTTTAATGTTTTTAATCGGAGTGTATCCCGATATTTTTCTTAGCAGAATAAATCCGACGGTTGTGCATTTTGTAAATATAATAGAACATAATAAATATGCTTATAATCTAATTAAAGCAAAAATGGGGTTATTCAATGCTTGATTTAACGCAAATGTATAACGGATATTTTTTAGAAAAAAGTATATTGAGTATAATGCCTGAAACGGTACTGATAGTTTTTGCTTTTATAATTTTATTATTGGGACTGTTTAAGAATGTAAAGAATGTCGAAAATTCTTATTACCTGGCTCTGATTGGGACTGCTTTTTCTTTTCTTTACCTTTTTATGCTGTCTAATCGTACTATACATGGTTTTTACGGTTCAATTATCTTTGATAAATTTGATATATTTTTCTTTACCGCAATACTGCTATCCGGTTTTTTTACTCTTTTAATGTCAAAAAATTATTTTGATACGCGCAATGTTTTAATACCAGAATATTATAGCCTTGTTTTGTTTTCTGTTTCCGCAATGATGCTTTTGGTATCGTCGGTCAACCTTATTATGATATTTCTGTCTATTGAGTTTATGTCCATAGCAGCATATATTTTAACAGGTTATTTAAAGGGTGAATCAAGAAGTACCGAAGGCGCAATGAAATATTTTATATTAGGTACTTTCGCATCTGCTTTTTTATTATTTGGTTCTGTTTTTATATATGCTGCAACGGGACATTTAAATTTATATAAAATACATAATTTTATATTTCGGCAAAACTATGATAAAATACATTACATTTATAATTTGCACACCTTTTTAGCAATTGGATTAATATTGTTTTTAATCGGTCTGGCATTTAAAATGTCGTTATTTCCTTTCCATACATGGACGCCTGACAGCTACGACGGAGCTCCTACGCCTGTTACAAATCTTATGGCGACTGGAATAAAAATTGCCGCTTTTGGCGTATTTATTAGAGTTTTTACTTCTATATACGGTCTTAATGTATTGAATTTCTATAATATTTTGTGGATTTTAGCTATACTGACCATGACGTTTGGAAATTTTGCCGCATTATTGCAGACAGATTTAAAACGTCTTATAGCTTATTCGTCTATTGCGCAGGCCGGTTATATATTAATGGGAATTATTGCAGGCGGCTATTATGGTATATCGGGAACATTATTTTATTTGCTGGCGTATATTTTTATGACGGCAGGGGCTTTCGCAATTGTCGTAATGTTTGAAAATTTAAAGTTAGCGTCGGTTAATATAAAAAGTTATCATGGTTTTGGATTTAAATATCCGTTTACCGCCGCCGCATTTTCTTTTTTTCTGCTGTCATTGGCAGGAATACCGGTGACTGCAGGTTTTATGGGAAAATTTTTTGTATTTACCGCAGCAATCAAATCAGGATATTACTGGCTCGTTTTTATAGCCTTATTAAATAGCGCATTTGCTGCATATTATTATTTTAAAATAATTGTCAAAATGTATATGATAGACAATCAGTCCAATAATAGTACGATTGCAGATGTAATTGATAGTTCTAACGGAACAAGCGCTAACGGTCAAACGGAATTAACAAAAGAAAATCTCGCGGCTTCAGCTCTAGTTGTAGCAATAATTATATGCTTAATTTTTACCTTATTACTCGGCGTATATCCGCAGCCTTTCATCAATTTTGCAGCTAAATCGGTAACATCATTGTGGAATATTTGAGTTATTCTTATTTAGCTCCAGCAAAAGTAAACTTCATTTTGAAAATAGGCGAAAAAAATCCTGCCAATAATTTACATAATATTTTTTCATTGATTAGAAGAATATCGATTTTTGATAAAGTAACATTTGAAATAAATGAAGATAAAAATAAATTAAAAAATATACCAGGTGAAGTTATTGCAAGCCAACTGACTAAAAAAAAATTACAAGAATATACAGACAATCTTGAAAAAGAGCTGTCAAATGACAAAAATTTAATAATTAAGGCGTCTAATTTATTTTTCGATAATATTAATTTAAAAAATAAATATATCAATGCTATTATTGAAAAAAATATTCCTGTACAGGCAGGATTAGGCGGCGGATCAAGCGACGCGGCAGGAATGCTCAATATTTTAAATAAAATATACAATAATCCATTAAATTATGATGAATTAAATAATATTGCAATAAAATTAGGTTCCGATGTGAGCTTTTTTTTAAAGGAAAATGATTCTTTTGTTATCGGAAACGGTGAAATAATAAAATCAGTATCAAGAAAGTCGCTAAAAAAATATTATATAGCCGTGATTGTACCAAAATTTGGAATACCGACTAAAGATGCTTATGATGCATTTGATGATTTAGTATTGACAAAAAAAATAAATTACTATAATATATTCAATCTGAACTTCAGTTATAATTTTGATAAATTAAATATAAAAAATGCGAATAATATTGAAAATAATATAGGTTTAAAAAATTGCAACAATTTAAGCATAGATTTAAAATGTGAAAATGATTTTGAATATGCAATACTGAATAAATATCCAGTGCTTAAAAAAATTAAAAATTATATGATAAAAAAAGATACTAAAGCTGAATTAGTTATGCTGTCAGGCAGCGGATCAGCTATGTTTGGAGTATTTAAAACCAAAAAAGATGCAGTAATATATCTGAACGGTATTGGAAATGAGAGATTTAGCAGTCAAATAAAGTTTAAATTTTTAGGAGAAACAAATTTTAAAGAAAAATTAAATCAATTGCAAAATTAATTTAAATCCCAAACTTGCCGATAGAAATCTTTAAAATAGTTCTAAAGTTATATAAAACATTAGATTCCCGCTTACGCGGGAATGACATCTATCAGGTGAAAACTTAAATGCCCGAAAAGTCATTCCTGCGAAAGCATGAATACAGAAAATAAATTTTCTATCGACAATTTTGGGTGAATAAAAAAGCCTGAAATTAATGACTAAATTTGGAGGTTCTTGTATGCAAATCACCGAAGTTAATGTTTTCCCCGTTAATGAAGAAAAATTAAAAGCTTATGTTGCGATTACATTTGACAATTGTTTTGTAGTGAGAGATCTTAAGATTATAAACGGAAAAGACGGGCTTTTTGTTGCGATGCCAAGCAAAAAAAGAAAAGACGGCGTATTTAAAGATATAGCACATCCCTTAAATAATGAAACTAGAAATTTAATTGAATCAGCCGTACTAAAGTCCTATAATGAAAAAATTGCTGGTAGTAATGATAACGATTTAGACTAAATTTCTATTGTTATATTGTTATAATGATTATAATAAATAAAAACAATAAATATATGAAATAAATTAATATATTTAACGAGCATAATATTTCGTAATCAGGTGCAGAAAATTTATTATATTTTTAATTTTTATTGGGGCGTCGACAAGCGGCAAGTCACAGGATTTTGATTCCTGCATTCGGAGGTTCGAATCCTCCCGCCCCAGCCAAATTACTAAATAATACTATTAAATTAAAAATATTGAAAAATTAGCTTTAAATAATAAACAGCGATTGTTAATGCGCCAAAAGTATTTTATTATTATTGAGATAGAAGCCATAAATCTGTCGGCAGCTATTTATCAATAGTTACTTCAAGCAATAAACAGAGGAAAATAACAGTATGCTAGATAGATTAAAATTATTTACGGGTAATTCGAATTATGAATTAGCTAAAAAAATGGCCGATTATCTCTGCATCCCTCTTGGAGATGCGGAAGTGTACAGCTTTAGCGATGGAGAAACTTTTATAAATATTAATGAAAATGTTAGGGGCAGCGACATATTTTTAGTTCAATCTACATCAACGCCCGTTGATAAAAATTTAATGGAATTGCTGATAATGGTTGATGCTATGAAAAGAGCTTCTGCTAAAAGAATTACTGCGGTTATTCCATACTACGGATATGCAAGACAAGATAGAAAAACTGCTTCTAGAGTACCTATAACAAGCAAATTAGTTGCGGATATAATCACTACTGCCGGTGTTAACCGTGTCCTGGCAATGGATTTACACGCGGGGCAAATTCAAGGATTTTTCAATATTCCTGTAGATCATCTTTATGCAGTGCCTATTTTAGTGAAATACATAAAAGAAAAAAATTATAGTATTTCCGACATAGTCGTTGTTTCGCCAGACGCGGGAGCAGTTGAAAGAGCGAGAGCATTTGCAAAACATCTAGGCGTAACTTTAGCAATAATAGATAAACGAAGAATCAAAGCAAATGTCGCCGAAATAATGAATGTTATAGGTGATGTAAAAGATAAAGTAGCTCTTATGTTGGATGATATGATAGATACAGCGGGAACTATCACTCAAGGCGCAGTTGCGTTGAAAGAAAATGGGGCCAGAGAAATTATAGCGATGGCTACACATGGGGTATTATCAGGCGATGCCATTAATAAAATAAACAGTTCGCCTATTAAAGAGCTGCTAATTACAGATAGTATTGATCAAAAAGATAAATTAAAAAGCTCAGAAAAAATTAGGGTGTTAAGCGTCGCAACTCTTCTAGGCGAAGCCGTAAAAAGGATATATGATGAGGATTCCGTCAGTTCCCTGTTTATTTAATCGTAATTAAAACTTTAATTCTTCCGTAAAAATTTATTTTCTGGATTTCCGATTACACGGAAATGACTTAGAGAGGATTTACAGTTTCACCGCTATATGCAGTCATTCCGAAGGAAAGCAGGAATCAGAGATTGCTTATCATTGAAATATCATTAATAGTTTCTATGGAAGAATTAAGGTAAAATAAATAAATATATTTTTAATAAAAAATTTGGTATAATTTATTTATTAATAAGAATAAGATAAAACTAAGTATCAATAAATTGTCGATACAAATAATAAAATAAAAATAAAGATAAAGATAAAAGGAGATATAAGTTGGAAAAGGTTAATTTAAATATTAATACAAGACAAAAAACAGAAAATATTAAATCCTTAAGAAAAAATGGATTTATTCCTGGAATTATATATAGCAAACATTCTTCGCCAGTGCCAATTTCATTAAATTCTAAAGAGTTTTATAAAACATTTTCCAAGTCGTCTATCTCTTCATTTATTAATGTCAACAGCGATAAAAAAGAGATAAACGGAAAGACTGCCGTCATTAAAGAAATTCAGAAAGACCCTGTAAAGGACAATGTAATTCATATTGATTTTCATGAAGTTTTAATGAACGAAAAAATAGAAATAGAAGCTGCATTGCATTTCATCGGAAAAGCTGAGGGGATTAGATTGGGCGGAATATTAGAACCTTTAATGAGGCATGTTCTTATATCAGGATTTCCTAAAGATATAGTTGACGTTATAAATGTTGATGTGTCAAATCTTCAGATAGGCGATATACTTCATGCCAGCGATTTAAAAATAGGGGAAGGACTTGAAATAATAACGGATCCCGAAGCTGCTATCGTTATGATTGCCGAGCCTAACGTAGAGGAGGAAACACAAAAGACCGCAGAAGAAAAATCTGAAACTGGTGAACAATCTATCGGTTCAAAACCTCAGGCGCAGTCTAAAAGCGAATAAATTTAATTCATTAATTTAATTTTATTAAGTTGATTGTTAATAGATTAATGCTTTTATAATAGGAAATAGGCTAACCCGTATATAATTTTAAAAATTTTCATCTCAAAATAGTGCATTTTTTTATACCAAAATAAAATGCAATTAATTATTTTGATTAATTTTTCTTTCTAACTTTTATAAATTATAAACAGGTAAAGTGAGATTATTGCAAAATACTTTTTCATACGGTTATAGTTTTATATTATTTAAAAAATCAAACTGATTAAAAATAAGCCGATGTCATCTGATATATTTATATTTGGACTTGGAAATCCAGGAATTGAATATAAATTTACCCGTCATAATTTTGGTTTTATAGCAGTTGATAATTTTGCCGAAACAAATCGTTTTCCTGATTTTATAAATAAAAAAAATTATGCTGTCGCAAGTAAAAGTTTTTCCGGTTTAACAATAGATAAAAAAATTATTTATTTGATAAAGCCTTTAACTTTTATGAATTTAAGCGGCATTGCCGTTAAAGAAGTATTAAAAAAAAATAATATTTTTTATAAAAAATCAGATATTCAAATAAATAAATCAGACAATAAAAATAAATTAGCCAGTATAGATAATGGTCCAATAATAATAGTCATCCATGATGATCTTGATTTAAATTACGGAAGGATTAAAATAAAATACGACGGAAACGGCGGGTCTCATAACGGAATTATTTCAATAATTAATTCTTTGCAGAGTAAAGATTTTTTAAGATTAAAATTAGGCATTAATTCTGAATCAAGAAATAAATTTAAAACAGGTGCAGACTATGTATTGAGCCGTTTTTCTAAAGATGAAATTAAACAAATGCCTGAAATTCTTAGTAAGTTAAATGATATTATTATATCATTTATTGATGATGGTTTAACAAAGACAATGAATAAGTTTAATTCTATTCTAAAAGGCTAACTTTATATTGCATACTTTAATTCCTAATTTTGTTCTTAACATGTTATGCTTTAATCTGCAATATAATTTTTTGTAAGAAATATAATAAAATAATATAATTAGTATAATAAATAAAATAATAAAAATATGGGATTAAAATGCGGTATCGTCGGCTTGCCTAATGTAGGCAAATCAACTATTTTTAATGCGATAACTTCAGGAAATGCGGAGTCAAGCAATTACCCTTTTTGCACAATTGATCCTAATATAGGCATTAAACCGCTAAATGACGAAAGACTTTATAAATTAGCCGATATAGTAGTTAATCCGGATAAAATAACCCCGACTTATGTTGAATTTGTTGATATTGCAGGGCTTGTGAAGGGAGCTTCTTCAGGAGAAGGTCTCGGCAATAGATTTCTTTCCCATGTCAGAACCGTAGATTTAATTATTCAGGTAATAAGGGTATTTAAGGAAGAAACGGTTGTCCATGTGGAAGGTGAAGTTAATCCCGTTAGAGATTTAGAAATAATTAATACAGAACTTGCTTTGAGCGATCTTGAAATAATAGCAAAGCATATGCAAAAATTAGAAAAAAATGCCAGAAGCGGAGATAAAACCGCCAAAACAAATCTTGAATTTTTACAAAATGTTAGCAAAATTTTATCTGATAACGGTAATTTAAATAGCAATGATTTCTCAGAGGAAGAAAAAAATATATTAAAATCATTAGGAATAATATCAATAAAGCCTTTTTTATATATATTAAACGTTGACGAAGAATTTATCCCTCCTTCATCTTCAAATGAAGAAATTAATAATATTACGCAAATTGCTTATTCAAAAAATATTTCGGTTATAAAATTATGCGCAAGATTAGAGGAAGAACTTTCAAAACTTGAAGAATCCGACAAAAAGACATTTTTATCCGATTATGGACTTGAAAGCTCCGCTTTAGATATAGTAGCTAAAGAAAGTTTTAAACTGTTAGGTTTAATTACCTTTTTTACGCAGGGGAAACAGGAAGTGAGGGCATGGGAAATTAAAAACGGTTTTAAAGCTCCGCAAGCTGCAGGAACAATCCATTCTGATTTTGAAAAAGGTTTTATAAGAGCAGAAGTTATTTCTTACGATGATTTTATTAGAACTGGTTCTGAAGCAAATGCCGCAAAAATGGGTGCTTTAAGGCTTGAAGGCAAAGATTATATTGTTAAAGACGGCGATATTATGCATTTTAGATTTAATGTTTAAATTTCAAGTAATGCATTATTGTATTTGCAACACCTTTTCTTACCATCATTATCGCATATGCCGCAAGAAGTAAAGCAGCTATTTTACCTGCGGCGGTTGACCCCGTTTTGCCAAGAAATTTTATTAAAATTCGAGTATTTTTTAAGACAATATAGACTATTAGAATATTTATAAAAAAAGAAATTGCAACTATTATGTATCCATAAACTCCAACTAATATCAAAAGGGTTGTTAAAACTCCAGGTCCTACTATCAAAGGAACTCCGATAGGAACTACGCCTAAATCCGCATTATTTAAAGACCTCTTTAAATTTTCTTTTCCCGAAGTTAGATTTCTTATAGATATTATGAAAAGTAAAATACCCCCGGCTATTTCAAAATCATAAATAGAAATTCCCATAATTAAAAAAACTAATTTTCCTAAAAATAAAAAACCTAAACCTACCGTAAAAGCCGTAATAAGAGAATTTTTTCGGATATGTTTTTCTTCAACTTCATCTGAATCTTTGATAAAATCAATATATATAGGTAAAATGCCGAATATATCAATTGCAACAAGAATAGGGATTGAAGCAAGAAATATTTGATAAATTGCTGTAATTATAACGGTTGTCAACATATAATCAAATAAATTTTATAATAATGTTTTATTATTTTACATTTAGCTTTAAAAATTATATAATATAATAAATTAATATAATAAACAATGCTGATCGGTATTTAATCATTAATCAAGACAGCATTATCTAAATATTTTTATACCATAACTTATTTTATTTTAATTCAAATTAAAATAAAAATATATCATAAAAATAAAATAAAAATAAGAGAGTAAGTCTAATAATTTAACTTTTAATTTTTTAATAATTATGGAGGCGTTTAAATTTAAATTTATAGATTTTGCAGATTTGACTTCTATATATTTAAACAGACGATGATAATGGAAAATACAAAAGATACGAATAAAGCTATTAAAATTAAAGAAGGTGTTTATTATGTCGGAGCCTTTGACCCTGACTTGAAAATTTTTGACATAGTTGTTCCCACGGAGCACGGCACGACTTATAATTCATATTTTATTCAAGGCAAAGAAAAGTCGGCGCTTATAGATACGGTTAAATTAAATACGAAAAACCAGTTAATAGATAAATTAAGCGGTATTACCGATATTTCAAAGATAGATTATATTATAATAAATCACACGGAACCAGATCATTCCGGCGCTCTTCACAGCATTAAAGAAATAGCAAAAGATGCTACATTAGTATATTCGAAAAATGCGCATCATTTTGTTCAGCATATTATAAAAGCCGATTATAAAAATATAACCGTAGGAGACGGAGATTCAATAGATTTGGGCGGTAAAACCCTTCAATTTATAAGCGCTCCGTTTCTGCACTGGCCGGATACGATGCTCACATATCTCAAAGAAGATAAAATTCTGATGCCTTGCGATTTTCTCGGCTCTCATTATTGCGACGAGAAAATGTTTAACGATTTAATAGAAGATAAAGATGCAGCGTTCGGCGCTTTCAAATTTTATTTTGAACACATAATGCGTCCGTTTAAAAATTATGCGCTCAGCGCTATTGAAAAATTAAAAAATTATGATTTTGATATAATTGCTCCTTCCCATGGACCGATATTGAGAGAAAATTTACAAAAATATTTAGACTGGTATTACAATAGAAGTTTGGATATTAAAAAAAACAAAAGTTTAAAAAAGATAGCTGTTGTTTATGCATCAGCTTACGGAAATACAGAAGAGATGGCAAAACATGTGGTAAAGGGAGCGCAAATAGAATCTTTAACGGATGTTGTATTATGTAATCTTATAAGCGCCGATATTAACGATGTTGTTGATATAATTGAAAATTCTGACGGAGTTATCGTGGGGTCGCCGACTCTTAACGCTAAGCCGCCTAAGCCTATTTTTGATATGATATCATCTTTGGTTATGCTAAACGTTAAAAATAAAAAAGCTGCCGTATTCGGCTGTTATGGCTGGAGCGGCGAAGCTGTTAAAATGGTAGAAGATATATTAAAAAGTTTGAAGTTTGAGATTTTGCTTGAAGGACTAAAAATACAAATGGTTCCTTTTGAAGAAGATTTAGAAAAATGTGAAAAGTTCGGGATGGATTTTGCCAAACGGAAAAACTTTTTTATACAAAAACGGAAAAATAAAACCCGTAGAAAATTTAAATCAAAATATTAAAATTAAAGAATGTCTTGAAGATTTATATGAAAAGTTTGAG
>DAHXMB010000101.1:0-12087 GCA_027365695.1 Candidatus Acididesulfobacter sp.
ATTTATTTGGGATGTTTATTTTTATTAGCATTTTAAAAATTTTTACCGCATAACAGAGAATAAGAACAATATCCGCAAACTTTATCGTTAGAAGTATCCGGAATAAAAGATTTCTTTGGGTCTAGTATTTCATTTATTATATTTCTTAAAGACGGCAGAATAATATTTTCCATTATATACGTTGTATCCGTATCGTCATTATTATTACAATTATTAATGTTTTTGTTTTTATTGATAGCGTTAAACATATACTGTCTATATTTTTCTTTATCGGTTTTCGTATCTAATGATATAAAACTAAGGCAAGCATTAATATTATTATAATCTTTTATGCTTGTTTTATTTTTGTCCGCACTGAATGTTGATTGTTTAAATAAATAAATATAAACAGGAAGCTGAAAGGATTTTATAAGTTCTTTTATTTTACTTCTGTCAGAAAGAGGTCTACCTGCGCAATATTTTAATAGCTTATCAATATCAGGTTTTACTGCTTTTTTTCCTGTTTTATAATCAATAATTATTATATCTTCGGCAGCACCTTCATTGAAACCATTATTTCTTGTATTGACAGACCCTGTTAAGCTGCAATCATTTTCCTTACCGTTATTTTCATTATAATTATTATAATCTTCACCGTTTTTTAGATTATTTTTATC
Organism: Candidatus Acididesulfobacter sp.; assembly: GCA_027365695.1. Taxonomy (GTDB): domain Bacteria; phylum SZUA-79; class SZUA-79; order Acidulodesulfobacterales; family Acidulodesulfobacteraceae; genus Acididesulfobacter. The sequence continues at coordinate 657 of DAHXMB010000101.1, forward strand.
TATAAATTTATCAATCCTATCTATCCTTCCAAAAAGTTTAATTGTTTTATTCCGACCTTTTTCATCTTCTCCGATATCAAAATCGGCTTCAATTTCGCTTTCTAATTCTAAAATTTCCCATTCTTTTTTATTCAGACAATTATTTTTCAAATCATATTTTATAAAATTAAATAATAAATCCTTAGACATTTCTTTAAATAAAAAATAATCTCCGCCATCAGTTTCATTTATACCTATCTTAAAATCAACAACGCAGTTTGGCATGTTTGAGAAGTTTAAATTGATATTGCCGTTATATATTTCGCTAATACTTGTATTATTTATATTATTATTGTTGACGCTATTATTTGTGGATTTATTTTTTTTATTGTTTATATAATTTTTTATTTTAAACTCTTCTATAATTTTAATTATTTTTTCTTTTATATACTTATCTAAGTTATCTTCAATTTTATTGCTATTGCTATTGTCATTACTGCCTTTACCGTTTATACGATTTCTACTAAAGCTGTTAAACTCTTTAATGTTTTTGATATTACAATTGTCTTTTTTAAAATTTTCATAAAATTCCTTAAGAACACCATGAACAAATATTCCAATTTCGCCAGATTCTAAACCTTCATTGACAGTATCGGTTTCAGCAAGACAGGCTATATATTTATAATAAAATTGCGCGGGGCAATTAACGTAAGCATCTATTGCGGTAATGGTAAGTTTTTTAAATATATTGTCAATTATTTCTAATATTAAATTATTTTTCTTAATTTCAAAATTAAGATTGTTATTTTGAGAAATATCTGTTTTAAAACCTAAAATTTTTATCTTATCTTCTATATTAAGATTTTTTGTTTTTTTCTCTTCATCCCAAATAATTTCCTCAATAAATCTGCTTCTGACTTTATTGTCATTTTTGATGTAAATTACATCAGCCTCCCGTGCGCCAAAAACTAATCTTCTAAAATAGTATCTATATAAAGCTTCGTAATCCGTATAATATAACATCCCTAATTTTTTCCTTAAAGTATAAGGCAGCAGAGAATCATATTTTTTTATCGGAGGCAAAATGTCTTCATTGGAATCAAATATTATAACTTTGTCAAACTTTAAAGTTCTTGTTTCAAGAATACCCATAATTTGCAAACCTTTCAGCGGTATACCGTTGAAAGCTGCAAATTCATTATCCGTATAATATTTAAATAATCTGAATATTGATTTTTTATTCATTATTTCATTATTGAAATAAGAATTATTGAATACATTAATTATTTCTATGATTTTCTTGGCAAATTCTGGAGCAAGTTTATAATTAAGGGCACCGCTATTTTTGCCGACTACCAAATTAATTATTTGAAATACATTGTTTGAAAAGTCATCAGGCGTAATTTTATTAATTTCAAAATTTATAAAAAAATGTTTATGAATTTTCTGAATTATACTCTTTAATTCCGTATGGTTTAATTCTATTGCATCGGAATTTACTTTGCCGTTATAATTATGGTCTAATGTTATGCCTTCAATGCCATTAAGCGTAATATAGCTATAGCCGTTTTCTGCTATATATTTTTCTATATAGTTTACGACAAAAATGCTTTCTTTGCCGTATAATGTCTTAACATATGGATGCTTTAATAAATTTATATAATCTTTTGCAAAATATTTATATATATTTTTGTTTTTTTCTTTTATTTCCTTTTCTGCTATCATTGTCATTGCTATCATTGATTCTTGAGCCTTAGATATAAGTTCAAATAATGAATAAAACGGGGTTCTTTTTAAAGAATATCCCATAGTTATATTGTAATCTAAATCAATATAATTTATTACATGGTATAAAAACGGCATTAGAGTATTTGAGTCAGGCAAAGCAACTGCGCTATTTTCCGGGTCAAAATTATTTTCGTTAAAAATATTTACGCTTGAAGTTAGTTCAGAATGTGAATCAAACCCTTCATAAAAATTTAAAACTGTTTCCGTGTAATTTTCATTATTATTAAATTTATTATTAAAAACATGTTCTATTTCAGGGTTATCTAATGATTTTATTAATTTTGAGACAATATAGTCTTCTAAATATTCTTCTTCTTTTAAAGATTCGAATTGGGTATAAAATTCTGCAGCACCGCTTTTTATTAAAGTTTTGATAATACCTGATTCGGTTTTATTAAGCGAAATAAACCCCGCAAAATATATTTTCCGTAATTCTTTATTAAAATTAAATATATTTTCCGATAGCACATCTGCATTTACATCTGTATTAACATATGTATTGACATTAATATATTTTAACGCATCAATACAGTCTAAACCCTGTGATGACAGATTATTTTCACGTAATTTGCTGTGAAAATTTTCACGTATTTTTGATAAATTGTTATAAAATAGGCTTATATTAAAAGGTATATCCGCCATGTACGATTTTATAGACTTTAGCTTATCATTTTCTATTGACTCGGCATCTAATTCATTAATTATATTAAACACCTGCAGTCCCCAGGGGAAAAAATCCTCAAATTTGTTTAGATTATTTAAACCTAAACTTATAACGTCATTGGTAGTATCATTATTGATTCTATTGATGTTAATTGTGTTAATCGTATTGCCCTGATTGCTCTGAATTTTAAAAATATCTTTTGCGATATTATATAAAAACCATACGGCATCTATACTGCTTACCTCTTTTCTAATACCTCTGGCTTTTTCTGCAATAAATTTAATAAATTCATTTATTGAAAACATAAGCGGCGGATAATAAGACGAGTTTATTTTATCGGATATGATTTTTCTAAGGTACAAAGCAGGTCTTTTACCGGGGAAAATTACGGCATATTTTGAAAAATCTTTATTTATTCTATTCTTATTCTTATTGTCATTATTATCAAAATTGTTATTACTGCCATTATAATTTTCATAATTGCCGTTCGCTTCATTAATCAGTTTTTCGACTAAATACTCAATGATAGAATCTTTATATGCAAGCGTGTAAATTTTCATCTAAAATTCTTTTACCTCTTTTTTGTCTATATATAAAATATATCCTTTAACCGCCATCTCCGGATACATTTCGGATATTATGCCGATATAGCCGTTAATCTGATTTTTATCTTTTATTAATTGGGATTCATCAGGTATGCCTGTTTTATAATCTATAACTTTTATATTATCCGAAAATACCATAAGTCTATCTATTCTTTTTAATTCTCCGTAATAATTGACTATTTCTTTTTCGGTAAATATTTTTACATTTACATCTTTTACAAAAAACCATTCTTCTGTTTCTTTAATTTTAAATATATCATTAAGTTCATTTGCGATAGTTTTTTGTTCAAATTCATCCACATCAATAAAATAATTTTGCGAATTAATAAATTCAGAAATATATTTATAAATCATCTCGTCTAATATGGTTTCAAAATTATCTTCATTTAAAGTATTTATTTTAGATAATATAAAATGTAAAATATTTCCTCTTATTATGCGTTTTCTTATATCTTCGTTTAACATAGCAAATATTTCTTCTTTAGGGATTATTCCGTATAAATGTTCATTCCAATTATTCTTATTATGATTATTAAAAAACATTGAACTGTTTGTTGAATTCAATACATTATTATAAACAGTTTCAGAATTGATATCTGCATTTATAAATGCAGCCGTATCTCGAGTTGTATCTTTGATTGTATCTGTATTTAAATCTGCAGTTTCGCTAACTACATTATTATTAAAAGGCTTATTTAAGGTTTGATTTATATTTGAAAAAATTTCTTTTATACCGAATTCAAGCATGTTGATCGTATCGGTATTTTCTGAAATATTATTTTTATTATAATCTTTATAATCTTTATAATCTTCTGAATTAAATTTATGTTCAGGGTTCAAATGTATTGTATCGGAAATATTGTTTTTATTTTTTTCATTTTTATCATTAAAAAATAAACTCATTAATTTATTTTTATGGTTACCTATTTTAGGCGGTATTAATATATAAAGTTCTTTCTCCGCTCTTGTCAAGGTTACATAAAAAAGATTTAATTCATCTATGAAATTTAATGATTTTTGCCTTATGTATGAAATAACAGATTCAATAACCTTTTTATTCTCCCCGAATATTGATTTTAAATCTGATTCTGTACCTAAATTAACATTTAAATTTAAATTTAATTCTTCATCTTTAATTATATCTTTAATAATACTGAATAAAAAATCCTGACTTATTTTATCGGCATAATCAAGTTCAATACAGTCACTATTACTATTACTATTACTATTACTATTATTATCATTATCATTATTATAATAAGAATCATCATTAATATTTTTATTATAATAATGTTGATTATATTCTTCGCATTGATTGCCGGCACAAATTGATTTTGAACACTCAACGATTATCTCATTGGGACTATCTATTTTTATACTCGCATAAGGAATAATAACGACGGGAAACTGTAAACCTTTAGATTTATGCATAGTCAAAACATTTACGGCATCTTTGGCAGAATTAAGCTTAACTAAAAATAGTTTTTCTTCATATTTGCTGTTTTCAAAAAAATGTATGAATGATTCTAAACTGTTTTCCCCTTCCTGCTCCCTATTTTTTAAAAGTTCAAGCAAATGCATAAAAAATCCTGAATCATTTATAAAATTTTCATAAATATTAAATTTCTGATAAAACATACATACGATGTCATAGGATGGATAGTAGCCCACGCTATTTATTAATGGTTCAAAATAATAATTCCATATATTATCATTATCATTATCATTATCATTATCATTATTTTCTAATATTTCTTGAATCCATTTTTTAAAATATAAATAAATAAATTCTTTTTTTCTATTTTGCGCAACAAAATTATTTATCTCATTTTTTAAAATAATAGAAAAATTAGTTGATTTATTGAATATAGAAGCAAATATTGCGCCGCTTATAAAATTCAAAAAAGAAAGATTATCTGCCGGTTTATTAATAAACTTAATAAAACTGATAATTTCTTTAATCAGAGTATTATTTCTTATATCGGCATTTTGTTCTGATTCGGCAGGGATTTTTTCACGTTTAAGCCTTAGGACTATATCGCCTGATTCTTGATTTGTACGGGTTAAAATTGCAATATCTTTATAGTTGTAATTACGGCTTTTAATATCTTTTATTATATCTATGGTTTTATCTAAGCATATTCCTTTAATCTCCCGTGAATTTATAGCGGCGGGCGCATTGTCTTCGTTATTGCTATAATTATCAATATTACTGCCGTTATTATCATCGTTAACATCATTAACATCATTATTGTTCTTAATATCGTTAATATCTTTATTATTTTTAGTTTCATCTGTTTCTTCTTTGTTATTTTTTTTATATTCATCTTTCTTTTCTAAAATTCTTTCAATATAAACATATCCTTTAAAATTTTTTCCGCCGCTATTTGAAATTTCTCTCTCATTTTTTTCTTTTTGAGAATGAATATTATTATTGATATTATTGATATTTTCAATATCTTTAATATCTATATTTTGTTCATTTAATCCGCTATTTTTATTTTTATAATTGCCGTTCGGCGGTTCCTGGATATGGTCTTTATATACTTTGTTTATAAGATATATAATATTTTTATTCACTAAGCCGTCAATTGAATCGGTTAAACTGATTAAATTTAATGTGTCCTGTTGTTTGTTAAAAATATTTTCGTTTAATAAATTTAAAATTAAATTTTCAGGATTAAACGTATTATTAAAAAAATATATAAGTTCTTTTTCAGATCTGAAATTATAAAAAAGTTTTTCTTCATAAAAATTGTTTTCATGAATAATATTTTCATTGCGAAAATCATATATAACCGAATCGAATAAATCCGCATCGCTGCCTTTAAATCTATATATAGACTGTTTTTTATCTCCAACATAAAAAAATGTGCCTCCGTTTGCAATGCTGTTTTCAACTAATGCTTTTATATTTTCCCATTGAAGTTTATCTGTATCTTGAAATTCATCTATAAGATAATGATAAATTTTTTCTCCGATATTAAAATAAATATCGGGAACTCTATTGTCTCTAATCAGCCCATTTACTTTTATTTTTAATTCATCTATAAATATATTTCCGTCGTTTTTTGATTTTACGGCTATGATTTTTTTAATTTCTTTTAATATTTTTATATAGGAATAAAATTTTACGCCGTTGATCGTTAATATAATATTTTTAATACTTGCTCTTATGCTGTCCCATGTTTGCTGAAGTTTATTTAAAATTTCTATATTTTCTAAACTTTCTAAACTTTTAGCATTTGTAATAATTTCTTTGACGTTATTTTTAAGCAAATATGCGGAACTAAAATTCATTCCTGCAATTTTTGCTAACCCCTTTACGGCATTATTGTGCAATTTTATTTCTTTAGATTTAGACACGATTTTTTTTGATGATTTGGCAGTATTAGAATTATAATCAGCATTATTAAAACAATTTTTATTTTTATTTTTGCTATTATCGCCGCCCTTATAATTCACAAATTTATTGTAATCTTCTATAAAATTTGCTAATTCTTGCAATTTGCCTCCGCAATCGCATAAAGTTTCTAAAGTGTCTATTTTAAAAGGTTTTTTATATATATTGTTAATGTTTTTTTCTATATATTTATGTGCTTTAATCAGATAATCTTTATCATCCGGAACATTAAAATATTTGCCTTTAGTATTTTCAATATTCCTTAATTCTTTTATGATGTCTATAATTGCCGAACGCGGATTAAAATTGTTTTTGCCTTCTATTGCAGTATAATTTTTAACAAATTCAATAAATATATTTGTAATTTCTTTGTCTTCATTTACATTTGCATTTAAAAGCAATTTATCTAAAGCAGATTCTATATAAGCCGTTGAATCCATAATTATACTGAATCCCGGTCTTATATCCGTTTCTAATAAAGATGCTTTAATTATATCGGTTAAAAAACTGTCTATTGTTCTAACATTAAAATCTGAGTAATTTTTAATTATATTATCTACAAGACCGGAAGCTTTTTTTTCAAGCGCTGATTCAATATTCGCCGTTAATTTAGGTATTTTGTCGTCATTATTTATGGAAGAAATTTCTTTTTTTGACGAATTGCCGTCATTTACATTATTATTTATATTATTATTGCTGCCTTTGCTGAAAGAAATTACCTGCTCTATTTGTTCTAACGCCTGTTTATTTCCGATAGCAATAGATTTTAACAGCTTTAAGATACGTTCTTTCATTTCATTGGCAGCTTTGTTTGTAAATGTAATAGCTATAATATTATTTAAATTGTTCGTTTTTATATTATTTGATTTTATATCGGAAGATAGAAGAAATTGGACATATCTTAAGGAAAGATTATGGGTTTTGCCGCTTCCGGCAGATGCCGATAATTGAAAAATATGTGGGAACTCAAGCTCCTTATCGGTTTTTAAAACATCATTATACATATTTAAATTTTATTGTATTATTTAATTTGTATTATTTAATTTGTAAATTATTTATACAATGATTATCTTATATTTTTCCTATTATTCTTTCTATCAGCGTATGCTATGCTTTTTTCTATTTTCACCATATATTTGAGATTATATTATATATTAGTTTAAGTTTGATTATTTCTTTGTTATATTTTTGTATTTGCATTTAATTATAATTAAATTAAGTTATAATCCGTTATTATAAGCAACTCCATATAAATCGTAATTTTTTTGTTTGGTAATTTTCACCTCTAAAAAATCTGTTCTTTCAGTTCTACTAATTTTATCAGCGGTATTTATTCTATTATTATTGTTATTGTTATTAATTTTATTGTTGTTATTGTTATTGTTGTGAATTTTATTACTGCCGGTATTATTTTCTAAGTATATATAGGTAGAGCCGTCAATATCGGGCGCCTGAAAATAAGTTCTTGCCTGAATAATATTTTTGCCGCTATTTTCATTGTCCATTATAACATCATAATTTTTTCCGATATATTTTGAAAATATTTTAGGCAGCAATGAGTTTTGCAGTTCCATTAGCGCTTTATATCTTTCATTTTTTAATTTTACATTTATTTTATTATCTAACTTAAAAGAAGCGGCTTCGCGCTCATCGGAATATTTAAACACTCCAAGATTATCAAATTTTGTTTCTCTGATAAAAGACAGCAGTTCGCTAAAATCACTTTCGGTTTCCCCCGGAAAACCTGTTATCAGAGATGTTCTTAAAGCAATATCCGGAATTTCGGCTTTAAATTTTTCTATAAGCCCTAAAATAGTTTTTTTATCCGTCGACCTTTTCATAAGTTTTAATACATTGTCGCTTATATGCTGAACAGGCATATCTATATATTTAAGAATTTTTTCTTCTCTCTTAATAAGCGATATTAAATTATCGGTTATTAAGGCAGGGTAAAGATACATAAGTCTAATCCATTTTATTTTTTTAACTTTCATCAATTCTTTTAATAAAAAATAAAGCCCGTCTTTAATATTATTATCAATCCCATAATAGGAAGTATCCTGCGATATTAATATTAATTCTTTAACTCCGTTTTCAGACAAATATAATGCCTCTTTTTTTAAATCCTCTATACTCTTAGATTTATATTGTCCTCTTATGGAAGGTATAATGCAAAATGAGCATTTCCTGTCGCATCCTTCAGAAATCTTTAAATAAGCTGTTCTTTTTAAATTAAAATGTTCCCTCTCAATTATATCTAAGCCGCCTTTATTTATAGATTCTTTATCAGTTAGTTTATTTTGATTTTTATTTACATTTTTATTTAAATTTAAATTGTTATTTAAATTGCCGCCAAAATTAATTTCTCTTAGATTACTTAAATTATCTTTATTCTTATCATTATTGCCGTCATTATAGTTATTATCGTTATTATCATCGTAATCGCCATCAATAAGCGCAAATACGTCTAATTTATTTTTTGCAATATCCGCAATAGTATATTCATCAAAAGTGGGTAGGAAATAATCAACTTCAGGCAATTCTTTTATAAGACTATCTTTATAATTATTTACCATACATCCCGTAACTATTATATGTTTAATGTCGCCGTTAAGTTTATAGTTAATAGTCTCCACAATAACATCAATAGATTCTTTTCTTGCTTTCTCAAGAAAACCGCATGTATTAACTATACATATATCGCTTCCTGAAATTTCCGGACTAAAAATAAGCCCTTCTTTTTTTAAAATTGTGAACATATCTTCGGAATCAACCTGATTCTTCGGGCATCCTAAACTTATAAGATGAAATTTTAAATTATTCATAATATACATAGATAATTAAATAGACATAATAAAGATATAATTAAAATATCGTCGTTAACAATTTTTATAAATTTATTTGCTTTCATTTAAGAATTGTTTATATTGCGTTTACAAAATAGTTTTATAATTAAGTTTAATTCATATGGTATAGTATAATATATTATATTATAAAAATTTAATAGAATTAATAAAAAAACATTATGAAATTAATTAATGATTCCGATATTGCTTTGCCTCAAGATTCGTTTGTTTGTAAAAATGATTATAATTTACAAAAAAGGAGACGGACACCTTTTTTTTCTAAATATATCAAACCTTTTATATTATCTTTTATTTTTTTAATTATTGTATTAGTTTTTTCCGCTTCATACACTTTAAATCTATATGCCAAAACTCTGGCACTTCCTACTAATAGACATACTGAAAACAATATTAAAAAACATATTATACCTGTTTCCACTGCGGATTTTAAAATTATAAACAAAAATGATAAATATATTAACCTTAAACAAGCGCTGAAATTGGCATTGGAACATTATCCCGGCATATTATCAAGCAAATACAATTACTTAAATTATGTATATTTAAATAACGAATCAACCTACAAATATTATCCGCAGATTTCAGCTAATGCCGGTTTTACCAAAGAAACAGTAATGAATGTGAATAACACGGGAGAAGCCCAGACCATCGGAAATCAGGTAATAATTCACAATATTAACCAAAACTATTTTATAAATAATTACAGCGGAAGTATTAATGCTGCATGGGAATTATATTCTTTCGGTTCGCGATATTACAATTATCTTCAATCAAAATATAATATGCTGAGCCAAAAATACTCCTATAATCTTACTATTAACAACGATTTATACAATGTTATCTTTAATTTTGAATCCTATTTTCAAGACAAACAATTAGAAAAAGCTAATAAAGAAAACTTTAAAAACGATGAAATGCAATATAAAGCAGCTTATGCTTTCTATAAAGTCGGCACAGGCGATTTGCTTGATGCGGAAACCGCCAAAGCTGCTATGGAAACAGCCAAAGCATCTTATATTAATTCTACTTTTAATGTAAAAATAGCAAAACTTGCTCTTTTTAATTCCATAGGCATATCTCCCAAATCAGGAATACATTATCATTTTGTTAACTCTATTCAATTTAAATCTTTTAAAGCAAAATTAAATAAACTTATAGCAAGCGGTCTTAAACATAATCCTCAATTGAAACAGGCATCTTTTACGGTTAAATCGTCTAAGGCATCTGTAAGTCAGGCAATTACAGGCTATTATCCTTCGCTTAATTCAAATTTCGCTTATTCAGGGGAAAATTCTTCTTTTCCCCTGAATAGAAATTACGCGGTCGGTATAACTATCAGCATCCCTATATTTAACGGATTTTTAACCGAAAATCAGATAGGGGCTGCAAAAGCCCAATTAAACAGCAATATAGAGAATAAACAATTAATAAAAAATAATTTAGTCTATAGTGTTTCTCAAGATTATTATAATATAATAAATCAATACCTTACTGCAAAAGCTTTGTATCAATCCTTAAAATCTTCAGGATTAGCTTATAAGCTGGCTCTTAAAAGCTATAAAGTGGGGGTAGGTTCAATGGTGCAGCTTGTAACTGCAAACGCCCAATATATAACAAGCAAAACAAATTATATAAATGCCGAATTTACATATGTTTATCAAAAAGCTAAATTATATTCCGACCTTGGTCTGTTAATGCATCATTATTTAAAATAATTTATTTTTATGGAAATTTTTAAATACAATTAAATCTATAAAGTAAAGTCTATGAAGCCTATTAAATTTATTTAAATGTTTAAATGTTATACTTGATTTATGTTATTAATATACTTCATTATCATTATAAATAATTTATGGAGATACAGTCTATAATGAAAAATAAGAAAAAATTATACATTATTATTATCGTATTTATAATAATTATCGGATTAGCAATATATTTTATAAAACGGACGGGCGCAAAATCATATTCCTATAAATTATATAAAATAAAGCCTATAACTATTCAAAAATCTGTTCTAACGACAGGCACGATTAACCCTGTTCATACTATCAATGTCGGCGCTCAGGTTTCCGGCGAAATAGATAAACTTGATGTCTGGTATAATACTAACGTAAAAAAAGGT
>DAHXMB010000108.1:0-4830 GCA_027365695.1 Candidatus Acididesulfobacter sp.
ATAAAATTATATATTTATTTAATTTATAGTGATAGCAATATTTATTATAGATATATTTTTGATAAATACGTGATTTTTATTAATTGTTAGTTTTATGCGATTATTAACTTTATATAAATATTTTAAATATTTATACGTCGATTTTATTTTTTATTTTTTTTTGGGACCATGCAAGCCAGACAGCCGTTAAAATAAGCTTTATACTTCATAATTATGTATTTATAAACAATTCTTTTTCCCAAAATTGCCGATAGAAAATTATTTTTCTAATTTTTCTAGATGAGCCGTCTAAATGCCGACGGCTTTAAAGCGTACCCGCTTACGCGGGAATGACTTTGCGAATATTTATCGTTTCACCCGTCGGGTGTCATTCCTGCGCAGGCAGGAATTCAGTCTTTTTAAAACATTAAAGCACTTTTAATAATCTCTATCGGCAATTTTGAGTTTTTGCTTTATTTTAGAATAATTCAAATATTTATTGACAATATAAGTATATTAAAATATAATTATATATATATAAATAAATAATAAACTATTTATACTATATAATATTGACTAAATTTTATTTTTGAATAATAATTTATAATTATTCAAGTATTTATTATTTTATTATTATTTGTTAAAATATTTAAAATAATGCAATTAATTTAAATTTCAAATTGAATTTTTTATGTAATATAAATAAAATGGAATCGGCAAGAACTTTTGAGGAAGAGGCTGAACTTTTAAAAACGTTAGGTCATCCTATTAGATTAAAAATCATTGAAGTTTTAATTACTAATCAATCATGCGTTAAAAATATATGGGGAAGCCTTGGCTTACCTCAAGCCACCGTTTCACAACATCTTGTCGCTTTAAAGAACAAAGGTATAGTTAGTGCAAAAAGGGACGGGGTTATGATGTGTTATAAGCTAAATGATGATATTATTGAAAAAATATTTAATGTTTTAAAAGAATATAAGACAAAAAAATAATTGAAAATTCTGCAATTAATATATCTATAGAATTATATTGCTTAGTATGCTCACGTTAATATTCCCGTTCATGATTGTCTATTTTGCGACAACATCAACTCTATTACTTAACTTATGAGCTTGCTTTAATTTAATTTAAAAATTATAAACTTTAATATTCAGTATTACTTACATTGAAATAGCACTAATAGTTTCTATGGATTAAAGAATTTGCTTGCATATATCTTATTATTAATATATATTAATTTATATAAACTTATCTATAAAATCTTATAATTCATCATTTAATAATTTATATGGTATATTAAACATATAATATAATATAAACATTAGTTTGATAAATCAAGACTGTTTGAATAAATTATAAAAATGAACAAAAAAAATATCAAAAAAGTATTAGGCGTTAAAAATAATTTACTATTATTTTTAATAATAATATTAAGCACATTTTCAATATTATTGTTTAATTTTATAAACAATTCCGAGTCAATTACTATTACAAAATTAAAAACTGCTTCACTTTTTAATTTTCCTTCAAAAAATTCGCTTTCAATAAGACAAGCTTTTTATTATGCATTAAAATACAATAAACTTATTAAAATTGCAGAATATAAACTTCAAGACTCTAAGTATGACGAGAACGAGGCTTTTAGCGGATTTTTGCCAAAGATTAATTTTAATGAAATTTACATGAATACAAACAATCCTTTATATGCTTTTGGGAATATTTTAAATCAGAGAGTTCTCACAAATCAAAACGCTCAGTATTATTTTAGCCCTTCTTTCTTGAACAGCCCCGGAATGATTCAAAATTATGAATCTAATTTTCAAATTGAAGAACCAATATTTATGGGCGGAAAAATTTATCTTGAATACAAAAGGGCGGCTCTGCATAAAAACGCATTAAGGAAAAATCTTACGGAATCTCGGCAAAAAGTATTATATAATGTTGCAAAGGCTTATTATTCCGTAGATTTAGCATTAAGATATGTAAATCTTATGAGGAGTATGGTTAAAACTATGCTGGTATATAAAAATTTAACCGTTAATCTTTATAAAGAAGGGCAGGTTGTTTCTTCCGATGTTCTAAGGGCAGAAGTTGCTCTTGCTTCCATGAAAGAAAAATTTGCAACTGCTAAAAAAAACTACAAGATCGCTCTTTATTATTTAAATATTACAATGGGAGTTCCGATAGATACCAAATTTAATTTAACTTCCGATTTTAAATTTAAACCTTTAACTAACTCAATTTCAATTAAGGGTTTGCAAAATAAAGCTCTAAAATACCGTCCTGATTATAAAGCTATGGCTTTAAATAAACAAAATATGGCTTTGGGAGTTACTGAAGCGGAAGGAAAATTTTTGCCTAAAATATCCGCTGCCTATAATTATTACAGCAATGCCCCGACCTTTCACCCTGGAGATTCTTTCAACTATAGTTTTATGATTATGCTTCATTTTAATATATTTTCGGGATTGTATGATTACAACAATTTAGAGAAATCCAGAACAGCCTTAAATACCGTTACCGAATACAAAAATTTATTTAAAAACAAAATTGAAATGCAGGTACGGAATGCTTATTTAAAATATAAAACCGATCTAATAAATACTAAAGTCGCTAAATTAGCAGAATTAAACGCAAAGAAAACTTTAAAAATTACAAGGAACAGATACAAAGCAGGGATTACGACATTAATTAATCTAGATAGAACGCTTGATGATTATAAGCAGGCAAAATTAAATTATATTGACAGTTTATATAAACTTAATTTAGACAAATATTACATTCAATTGGTTACTGGAACAATTTAACGTATTTTAAATTTCTCAAAATTGCCGATAGAAAATAAATTCCTATGGAAGAATTAAAGAGAATTCCAAAAATTGCCGATAGAAAATTATTTTTCTAATTTTTCTAGATGAGCCGTCTAAGTGCCGACGGCTTTAAAGCGTACCTGCTTACTTACGCAAGAATTTAATGTTCTATATAACTTTAAAGCTATTTTAACAATCTCTATCATCGGCAATTTTGGGGAATTACAGACATTGAAAAATCATTATAAATATTGTATACTATATATAATGATATAACCTGATAATATATTAATTAAATAAAAATTTTTTATATATGGAGGTTTTTAAATACGATGCCAATTCATGAATACGAATGTAAGAAATGTGGTAAAACTTTTGAGGTATATCAGAGGATGACCGAAACAAGCAAGGATGTTAAATGTCCTACTTGCGGAGCGGAGGATCCCCAAAGGAAAATTAGCGCATTTAGCAGTTACGGAACAAGCAGCTCAAGCGATTATTCAGGAACAGGCGGAGGTTCTTGTTCTTCAGGCGGACATAGAAGCGGGTTTGGCTGAACATAATTTAAAGGCAGGATGCCTTTAAATAAATTTGAATTACAATAAATCTTATACTTATAACCCAAATACTTATAACCCAAAATTGCCGATAGGAAAATTATTTTCTATCGGCAATTTTGGGAATAATCATTATTTGAAGATTTTTTTTATTTTTTTAATTTAGCTATTTTTAAAAATTTAAAAATAATTTAAACTGTTAAATAATAATGAATAACATAATAATCTAAAATTTATAAGATTATTTTAAAATCTTATAATCTCTTAGCTAACTTTTTAATAAAGCTACTTTTAAATCTTTGATTTTAAGGATTCTACTTTTTGCTTTAGTCTTCCAAGTCCAGATTTTCTATAATCTATCGCCATGTTCGCATATACCCGGTTTGAATCCTCTTTAAGAGTTTCTATACCAACCCTTACAATATTAAGAAGATCATCTATGTTTTCGCTTTCTATCATGGTAGCCATCGGAGTTACCACGTATTCAAGACCGGACGCATCTATTACCTTAGAAACCTTAGAAACATACCTGCTCAAAGATTCTCCTTTATCCACAGGAAATATGCTGACTGACAATATATAGCTCATATTATTTATTATATCAAATCCTTGACTTTAATTCAATGAAAAATTTAACAACCAATAAAAAATTACAGACCTATTTTTAATTATTTTAGAATGAAATGCACAATTATTTCCCATTATTTGAAAATTAAGTTATTCATCCGGCTTTGTTTTCCACCTGTTATGAATCCAAAACCATTGTTCAGGATATTCTTTAATTATATTTTCAATTGTTATATGAAAAATATTTAAAATATTTATAACGTCTTCTTTTCTATTGCCTGTATAATTTATTTCTAAAGGCTCTCCAATTATTAATTTATGCCGAGAAAAATTACTTTGTCTAACAATAAAAGCAGGGAGCACTTTAGCTTTAGTTTTAGCGGCAATATTGGCAATACCCGGCATAGTGCATGCAGGATTTTCAAAAAAATCTACAAAAACACCTATTCTTTTAGATGCATTTTCATCGGGAAGAAATCCTATAATTTCCTTTTTATTTATAGCAGTCAATATTTCTTTAACAGCATTTTCCCTATTATAAATTACTTTATTGCCTGAAACAGTCCTTAGCTTATATAATATTTGCTCTATATATTCATTATCTAAAGGTCTTGCAAGAACATTGCCCTCGTATCCTTTAAGGCTGAACGTTTTTGCCAGCAGTTCCCAGTTTCCAAAATGCGCCGTTAAAAGTAGAATTGGTTCTTTGCCGTATATATCTTTTACATTGCTAAAATCAGTTTTAACAAATTCATCTATATTTTCTTTATTATACTTATTAAGTCTAAAAATCTCAATAAAGACCATTCCAAGATTTTTATAAAAATTTACCGCAATTTTATTTAATTCTTCATCACTCTTATCATTCTTAAAAGCAATTTTTAAATTTTTAAAAACGCTTTTTGCATGTTTTT
>DAHXMB010000119.1:0-4795 GCA_027365695.1 Candidatus Acididesulfobacter sp.
ATCGGATAGAACTGCTCATTTGAGCAGTATTAAACATAAAATTAAAGATTATGATATTGTTATATGCGACAGATTCATAGACTCAACGTTTGCTTATCAAAGTTTTGAAAAAACAGCGGATAAATCTAAAATTAAAAAAGCAAAAGAATTTATCATAAAAATAAATGATTTCATTCTTGAAATAAATGATATAAAAATAGATAGAACCTACTTACTTGATTTAGACCCCGAAGCAGCAAGCAAAAGAATATCAAAAAAAAATGAAAAGAGTTTGTTTGATGTTAAATCAATTGATTTTTTTTCTAAAGTCAGAGATAACTATAAAGTACTTTACAAAAAGTATCAAAATAGAATTAAATTAATAAATGCTTCCCAGACTTCCGACGAAATAGTGCTTGAAATTTTATCCGATATATCTTCTTTATTATGAATAATTATCCTTACGGATTTTCAAAGGTATCAGGACATAAAAGCGAATTAACTTTTTTAAACAATTTAATTTTAAAAGACAGGATTCCATCAGGTCTTATATTTTACGGGCAGGAATCAATAGGAAAAAAATTTACGGCTTTTTCATTCGCCTCTTCGGTATTATGTTTAGATTTTAATAATAGTAATAAATTAAGTAATAAATTAAGTAATAAATTAATCAAATACGGAGTCTATGAAAATAATTTCAACAGCTTATTAATTAACGATAAAAATAAAGATGAAGATAAAGATACAGACGAAGACTATGAAAATAATTTAAACAATTTATTAATTAAAGATGAAGGTAAAGACAAAGGTAAAGATGAAAGCTATTTAAATATAAATAATTCTGACGATTCAGCTTATCGCAATTCAGCCTATCCTTGCGGAGAATGCCCTTCATGCGCAGGAATACTTAACAAGACAAGTTCTAATATAATTTATATAGAACATGAAAAAGGGCTTATTAATATAGAAAAAATTAATAGTTTAGCTAAATCTCTTTCCCTTTTGCCTCCGAACAATATGCATAGATTTGTCATTGTGGACGATATTTCCAGAATGAATGTCGGTGCAATGAACTCAATCTTGAAAATTTTAGAAGAGCCTCCCGAAAAAACAGTATTTATTTTAATAACCGCAAATCTGAATAATATTTTGCCTACTATAATATCAAGATGTATGGTTGTCAATTTTAAGCCGATACGGGAAGAAATATTGTTTGAATATGCCAAAAACTGTTTCAATGAAAATAGCGGATATAATGATGATATATTGCGGGCTTATGCAAGACTTGCAAGAGGCAGTATGTCAAATTTGGCAAATCTTATTTCAGGCAATTATATAAAACTTCGCAATGATATTTTTGATATTTTTATTAGCGAATCGTTTAATAAAAAATTGCCTTTTTATAATTATAATATGTCTGACAAATTTAATAATATTTTAAAAAATTATAAAGAAAACGGCAGTAAAAATAATAAAATTGATAATAAAATAAACAGTAAAACCAAAAAGAAAAATATAATCCAATCAGATTCCTCCGAAACTTTTATTAAAAATAATTCTTTAAATATTAATAACGATATATATCTAAATAATAATATAAATATAAATATAATAATAGACGAGGGCTATATTTTTGAAATTATGCTTCTTATCTTGAGAGACATTTTAGTTTATTTAGTTACAAAAAATATAAAATTAATATATAATGTAGATATTTACGAAGAAATAAAAAAAATATCCCGGCTTAATAATTTAGACAAAAAAAAATTATCCGAAATGGTTGAAATTACTTTAAACCGTATCAATAATCTTAATTACAATCTAAATAAGCATATTTCTTTGGACAGATATTTTTCAGAAATATAGCAATCAAAGTAATTGTTTTAGCAAGCAATTTTAAAATTATTTTAATAACAATATAAGAGCAAGAATAAGAATAATAATAAGAACAATAACAACAAAATAATAATAAGAACAAGAATATAAAACTAAATTCACTTTAAATTATCTTAAATTTAAACAATAATAAATACAATGGAAATAAAATATAAAAAATATGAGAACAGTAAAAATAAAACTATACGAAGGTGCTGAATCCGAAGAATTTAATGCCTGCGCTTTAAATATTACAATTAACGATAAAGTCTTAGTTAAAAAAGCCGGTAAGATTTTTCTAGGCGTTGCGTCTGAAATGCCCGAAATTAAAAATATTATACAGGAACCGTCAAGTCCAGATACTCAATTGCCTTTAGTGTTAAGAAAAGTAAGCGGTACCGAAAATACGAGCCAGTTTCAATATCATCCTAAGGAAGATGAAGGATTTATTTTTTGCAATCAAAAAGTTAAGGAATTAGGTTTATCAATGAAGCTTCTTAAAGTTAAATATCTTTCCACAGAAAATAAGATGGTTTTTTATTATAGCGCTGAAGAAAGAGTTGATTTTAGAGAATTAGTTAAGGTTCTGGCGGCAAAATTTCATTTAAGAATAGAAATGCGCCAAATCAATATACGTGATGAATGTAAACTGCTTGGGGGAATTGGTTTATGCGGCAGAATGTATTGCTGTAATTCTGTCATAAAAGAACTTGCGCCTATTACTCTGAAGGCTGCAAGCGCTAAATTTCAAAAACAGAATTCAGGAAGGATGATAGGGTCATGCGGCAGGCTTTTATGCTGTTTTATGTTCTGTTCTTCGGATGATGACGGCTGCGGATGCGGCAGTCGGGAGCTTAAAGAAGAAATTTCAGAGATTGTCGCTGCCGTTCCTGAGTCCGCCGCAGAAGAACAGAACTAATAAATAATTAATAATTTTATAATTAAAAATGGAAATTAATAAAAAGTTTTTTTATGTAACTACACCTATATATTATGTAAATGATATACCGCATATAGGGCATGCTTATTCTACAGTATCGGCAGATATACTTGCAAGGTTCAAAAGGCTTTCAGGGTACAGAGTATTTTTTTTGACAGGCACGGACGAGCATGGGTTAAAAATCGAGAAAGAAGCCTTATCAAGAGGCATAACCCCCAAGGAACTTGCAGATAACGTCCATATAAAATTTAAAAAACTTTTTAATTCTTTAGATATTTCTTATGACAGATTTATCAGAACTACCGATGAAGACCATATTGAAACTGTTCAAAAAGTTTTTTCTGAACTTTTGGCTAAAGGAGATATATATCTTTCCGATTATGAAGGATGGTACTGCACTCCCTGCGAAACTTTTTTAACCGACAAATCTCTTGTTAACGGGAATTGTCCTGAATGCGGAAGACCGGTCGAAAAGATAAAGGAAAAAAGCTATTTTTTGAAATTAAAAAAATATGAAGACATATTATTAAAGTATATTGAGAATAATCCTGATTTCATTAAACCTTCTTTTAGAAAAAATGAGGTAATAAATTTTATTAAAGAAGGATTAAATGATTTAAGCGTATCAAGAACATCGTTTAAATGGGGAATTCCTGTACGCGAAAACCCTGACCATGTTATCTATGTGTGGTTTGACGCTTTAATTAATTATTTGACGGGAGCGGGTTATTTAGATTTAACGGATAAAACAGACGACGGCAAGGACGGTGAATATAATAAAAAAAATGAAAATAATTTTATCAATTATTTTAGCAATGTTCATCACATTGTCGGAAAAGATATACTTAAATTTCATACCATATATTGGCCTATTATGCTTTTAGCTTTGGATATTCCGCTTCCTAAAACTATTTTTGCCCACGGATGGTGGCTTATGGACGGCAAAAAAATGTCCAAATCGCTCGGCAATGTTGTAAATCCCATTGAAGTTATAAATAATTACGGAGAAGACCCTCTGCGCTATTATTTAATGAGAGAAGTTACTTTTGGATTAGATGGAGATTTTACGGCTAAAAATTTTATAACAAGATACAATTCAGAACTTGCCAATGATTTAGGCAATTTAGTTTCAAGGCTTGCGGCAATGATTAAGAAATATAAAAATGGAATAGTGCCTTTTTCTTCAGAAATAAATATGGAGTTAGTTAATTATGCCGAATATTTAAAGAGCTCGCTAAATGAAAGATATGAAAATTTTGAATTTTCTAAAATTTTAGAAGATATATTTTTATTTATAAATAAAGTCAACAAATATATAAATGACGGCGCCCCATGGAAAATTGATATTAATAATAATGAAGAAGGAAGCAGACTTTTAAATTCTATATTGAGAAGTTCTATCGTTTCAATATATTATATTTCTTATTTTATTTATCCGTTTATGCCTAAAACATCGGATAAAATAAATACTCTGCTGAATATTAAATCCTTTTCGCTATGCAATGAATTTGTTGCGGCAGAAGATATATTTAAGGAAGATTTTAAAATATCGGACGAAAATATTATGCTTTTTCCAAGATTAACAGGTGAAAAAAATTAGATTAGCGTAATGCAATAAACTGAAAATAGGTGCTAAAATTAATTTAATATTTTAAAATAAATATTACATATATTATTACCTTAATAGATATTACGATGATAGATTCTCATTGCCATTTAGAAATGAAAGATTTTGATGCAGACCGTCCGTCGGTATTTGAAAGAATGAAAGAATTCGGCATAACCCATGCCATATCTATCGGTTCTTTAGCCGAAAACGGAAGATTGGAAAAAACAATTCAGATTGTCAATGGGCATAATAACGTATTTACTACACTCGGGGTTCATCCTAAAAGCAATTATAAAAGTCTTAACGATTTGAAAAATTTATTTGAAATAAATTTTTCAAATTTGAAAGAAAAAGTTGCGGCGATAGGAGAAATAGGACTTGACTATTTTGAA
>DAHXMB010000123.1:0-7480 GCA_027365695.1 Candidatus Acididesulfobacter sp.
CATAATTTATTTATAATTAAAGATTAACACAAAATGTAATAAATATTTACATATTAACTTCTTTAAACCGCAATATTTTTAATCTTCTTCTATTGTTGAAGGTGCAGAGCTCGGAATGTATGAATTTAAAATAATAGAAACTGAAGAGAAAATATTAGAACTTATTAAAAAAAATGAAAAAGATATAAAGAATATCGGGAATATTTTAGTTTTCGGAGTATTCGAAGGGGAAGAGAAAACTTTTTTAAATAATATTTTTTTTGAAAAATTAGATTTAATTTATGAAAGAATTAAAAAAATTGATTTTAGAGCTAAAAAAGATAAAAAATTATTGATTGAATATCCATCTTATATTTTAATAGCGGGATTAGGGAGAAGAAATAATTTTAATTCTGATATTATTAGAATTTTGGTATCAACGGCATGTAAAACTGCAAAAATTCACGCCCTAGAAAAAATTGCAATTGTTCTACCCGATAATATATTTAAAAAAAATGATTTATTTTATGCAGGCGCTTCCATTGTTGAAGGTGCAGAGCTCGGAATGTATGAATTTAAAAAGTATAAGTCTAAAGATAAAAACAAAAAAGAAAATAACAATGATAATGACATTAGTGATGAGACTGTAATAAAAGCAATAAAAGTTTTTTTCAAAGATTTAAAGTTAAATAAATCAGACATAAAAGATATAGAAGAAGGATTTGCCTTTGGAAAAATAACATCTTCGGCTACTAATTTTGCAAGAGATTTAGTTAATGAACCTGGAAATGTAATTAATCCTGAATATCTTGCATCCGTTGCTAAAGAAATATCCAAAGATAATAGTTTGAAATGTAAAATATTTGATGAAAATAAAATTTTAGAATTAGGAATGAATGCATTTTACGGGGTAGCGAGAGGATCTAAAAATCCTCCCAGATTTATTCATCTTCAGTATGATAATAATAATGATAAAAAAAATAAAGATAATAAAAACGGCAAAAAAGATAAAATTAAAAAAATTGCTCTTTTAGGAAAGGGTATTACATTTGACAGCGGCGGACTTTCTTTAAAGCCTGCCGATTATATGACGACGATGAAATCTGATAAATCTGGGGCATGCAGCGTTCTTGCCGTTATGAAATTTATAAATAAAATTTCTCCCGATGCCGAAGTTCACGGTATTGTAGCGGCATGCGAAAATATGCCGGGCGGCGGCGCACAGAGACCTGACGACATAGTTAAAGCATTGAACGGAAAAACTATAGAAATTGAAAATACCGACGCGGAAGGCAGACTTACGTTTGCGGATGCATTAACATATGCCTGTAATCTAGATGTTGACGAGATAATTGATCTGGCGACTTTAACGGGGGCTTGTGTTGTGGCTTTAGGCGAATATACCTCCGGCGTAATGGGTAATAATAAAGAAATTATTAAAAATATCCTTTCAACTTCCGAAGCGGCTGGAGAAAGAATGTGGGAACTGCCTTTTGACGAAAATATGAAAGAGAAACTGCACAGTCATGTAGCAGATATTAAAAATGTCGGGAATAGATACGGCGGAGCTATAACCGCAGGTATGTTTTTAGAAGAATTTGTCTCCGATAATGTTAAATGGTGTCATATAGATATTGCGGGACCGGCATTTACTAAAACAGGTTTTGCGTATAATACAAAAGGCGGCACGGGTGTGGGCGTAAGAACATTGTTGTATTATTTAAATCAACGCAAGAAATAAACCTTAACCCAACTTCACCACTTTTATTATTCTAAAATTATAACCCGTTGATATTATTACATTTTATTTTTTATTTTGTAGTCCCCATAGACATTTTTATTGCCCCATAAATATAGTAATATCAATATGTTGTTGATAATTATGGTGAAGTTGGGTTAAGCCATAGAAACTGTCAATAATAAACAATAACGGATTCCCGCTTTCGCAGGAACCCATAAAATAAATTTGTATGGATTAAATATAAATTCATAAATACAATTTATATTTATTGTATAATTATTGTTTTTATAATTTATACAAATCCCTATTTATGTTATATAACAATATTAATTTATAATAATATTACTTATATATATAATAGTATTTTTTGAAAATACTTCTTGACTTTTTATTTGAAATTTATTAACTTATAATAACTTATAATACAGTTAAATATTAATTATAAATAATTATAAAAATTAATAATATATTTATATTAAATTAATAACAATAAATGGAACAGAACTCGTTTTTGCCTATTTTGATAATGCTTGTAATAGCAATACTTTTTGCAGTGGTTAATATTGCATTATCCGCTGCGATTGGAAAGAAAACTTATGAAAAAGGAAAGCTAAAAGCATATGAGTGCGGCGTCGAACCCGAAGGAGAACCGCATGTCAGATTTGATATAAAATTTTATTTAATCGCAATATTCTTTTTACTGTTTGATATAGAAGCATTATTTTTATTTCCTTGGGCGGTTATATTTTTAAAGTTAGGTTTATACGGTTTTGTTGAAATGTTTTTATTTATTGCTATTTTAGTTTTTGGGCTTATTTATATATGGAAAAAAGGAGCGCTTAAATGGGATTAGAAGATCATTTAGGGGATAATGTTCTTACGACTGCTTTAGATAAATTGGTTTCTTGGGGAAGAAAATGGTCAATTTGGCCTGCTACTTTCGGCTTAGCTTGCTGCGCCATTGAAATGATGACGGCTGCTTCATCCCGTTACGACATTGACCGTTTAGGGCTAATATTTCGTTCAACGCCTCGACAATCAGATTTAATGATAGTATCAGGCAGAGTCTCATATAAAATGGCGCCTGTAGTAAAAAGACTTTATGACCAAATGCCTAATCCAAAATGGGTAATAGCTATGGGTGATTGTGCATGTTCAGGGGGGTTATTTAATGTTTATAGCATTGTCCAAGGTGTAGATAAAATTATACCCGTGGATGTTTATGTACCTGGTTGTCCTCCCCGCCCTGAATCTCTTATTTACGGCATTGTGAAATTACAGGAGAAAATTGAAAAAGGAACGTTAAAGATATAAAAAATGGAAAAGTAATTGTAAATTTTAGTATCAAGAAAAAATACTTCAATTCGTTATCAAATATTAATATATGAAAAATAACAAAGATATGGAACCGTTTTTTGCGCTAAGCGTAATCAAAGATGTGATGCAGAAGAATATTATTTCAACGGATATTTCTAATGATGACGCGCGTATAACGACGGCAAAAGAAAATTTGATTGAATTAATAAAATTTATGAAAGAAGATTTAAGGCTTAATTTTGATATGCTCAGCGATCTTTTTGGCATTGATTATCCAAAAAGAGCTGAAAGAATTGAAATTATTTATAATTTTTATTCTACAAAAAATAATTTTAGATTGTTTGTTAAATGTCATAGCAAAATAGATGAAGCAGACTATCCAAGTTTAACATCTATTTATGACTCTGCAAATTGGTTTGAAAGAGAAATTTACGATATGTTTGGCGTTAAGTTTAAAGGTCATCCGGATCTTAAACGGATATTAAATCCCGGTGATTGGGAAGGACATCCGCTTCTTAAAGATTACCCGCTCAGGAAGAGACCCTCAATTGAAAGTTTAAATTACGATCTGCCGGGTTTAGTTGATATTTAGCAGAATTATTGTTATTGATTTAGTTGAGCTTTATTTTATAAGGTTTTTTATAAACAAACAAATTATATTTCTGGATACTCAATCTATGCTTGAATACAAAGATTTTCTTATAGACGTAGATGATTTTGCCGTCAATATAGGTCCGCAGCATCCCAGTACTCACGGGGTTTTAAGAATCCTTGTAAAATTAGACGGCGAGACCGTAATAAGTGCAGAACCTATTATCGGCTATCTTCATACAAGCATGGAAAAATATGCGGAGTTTCGGACGTATCATCAAGCAGAGACTATCACGGATAGAATGGACTATGTTTCGGGGGCATCCAATAATCTTGGATATATACTTACGGTTGAAAAATTATGCGGAGTAAAACCGCCTAAAAAAGCCGAGTATGTGAGGGTTGTTCTCACTGAATTGACAAGAATCAGTTCTCATTTGGTTTGGCTTGGAACGCATGCCGTTGATTTAGGAGCGTTAACAGAATTTTTATACTGTTTTCGCGAAAGAGAACTTATACTTGATATTATTGAAACGATGACAGGCTCAAGGATGACTCCTTCTTTTTTCAGAGTAGGAGGAATTGCGATGGATGTTCATCATGATTTTATAGATAAAACACGTGATTTTATTAAAATATTTCCTGAAAAAGTCAACGAATATGAAGCACTGCTTACTAAAAATAAGATATGGCTTGAAAGAACTAAAAATATAGGAGTAATTTCAGCTGAAGATGCCGTAAGTTTTGCTTTCACAGGTCCCAATTTAAGAGGCAGCGGATTAAAATACGATATAAGAAAAATTAATCCATATTCAAGTTATGAAGATTTTGATTTTGATATTCCCGTGGGCGATAACGGCGATGTTTACGACCGCTATTTAGTCAGAATTGAAGAAATGAGGCAAAGTCTTAAAATTGTAGCTCAAGCGGTTGAAAATATACCAGAAGGGGTTTATTTAAGTTACGATGAGTACCCGCAGTATGTCATTCCTCCTAAAAAAAGAGCTCTAACTACCATGGAGGGTATGATTTCTAATTTTAAATACGGTATGGATGGAATAAAGCCCCCTAAAGGAGAAGCTTATGTTTCTATTGAAAATCCACGCGGAGAGTTAGGCTACTATATTGTTTCAGACGGTTCCGCTTTTCCGTATAGAATGCGTGTCAGACCTCCGTCTTTTTGCAGTATTAGCGCAATATGCAAAATGTGCAGCGGGTATTTGCTTGCGGATCTTATTTCAATTATTGGAAGTATTGATTTTTTATTAGGAGAAAGCGACAGATAAGATAATAGGATAAAGAATAAAGCATAGGTGGAGAAGGATAGATAAAAAGGATAGATAAATAAGTAAGATAAAAAATTAATTTTTTAATGAAGTTATTTTAACAAAATATGAAATTAATTAATAAAATTAATCCAAAATTAGATCTTTCATACTTTAAAAGATCGGGACATACCGAAATATCCTCTATACTTAACTGGAACGGCGTCGTTTTGCTTGACGACAAGGATAATAAAGTTGACCTTGCAAGGTGTTATATGCAGGAGCTCCAAAAGATTTCCTGCGGTGTTTGTACCCCATGTATGATTGGAACTTCGGTTGCCTCCGATATTCTTGAACATATCTGCAACGGTCGTGCTATTTTGGAAGATTTAGATAGATTAAGGAATCAATGCGATTGGATTTTATCGTCTTCTAAATGTACCGTGGGGAATATGGGACCATTGGCCGTTACCGAGCTAATTGATAATTTTAGAGATGATTTTGAAAAAGCGATAATAAATAAAGAAATTATACCGAAAGGAAATTATATAGTTCATGTTACCGCTCCTTGTATTAACGGCTGTCCGTCAAAACTTGACATTCCAAACTGGATTGAAAGAGTCAGAGACGGCAGATTCGAAGATGCCCTTGAATCTGCCAGAAGAAGTACCCCGTTAGCGGGTATTTTAGGTAGAAGCTGTTTTCATCCATGTCAGGATAATTGCCGCAGAGCAAATGTAGATGAACCTATTCAGATATGTTTAATTAGAAGATTTGCCGCCGATAATGAATTTTATTCTAATATTAAGCCAAAGTTTAAAATTAAAGATAATGGAATTCAGGTAGCAATCGTAGGTTCTGGCCCCGCAGGTTTAAGCTGTGCATATTATTTGCGTCTAATGGGATACAAGCCTGTTATATTTGAAGCATTACCCGTTTTGGGCGGTATGATGAACGTAGGTATCCCAAAGTTCAGGCTTCCGCAAGAATTCTTAGATAAAGAAATTGATTATGTTCTTTCAACGGGAATTGATTATAAATTAAATCAAAGGCTTGGAACGGATTTTAAGATACAGAATCTTTTTGAACAAAATTTTAAAGCTGTTTTCCTTGCGGTTGGTGCTCATAAAGGACAAAATATCGGCTTACCCGGAGAAAACGATAATCTTAAAGGTTTTTATGAAGGAGTTAAATTTTTACGCGATGTTACACTTGGAAACAAAATAGATATCGGCAATAAAGTCATAATAGAAGGCGGAGGTAACGTTGCCATAGATTGCTGCAGGACTGCAATTAGGATAGGGTTTAAGGAAGTTATAGTCGTATATAGAAGATCTAGAGAACAGATGCCTGCGGCGGACTATGAGGTTGATCCTGCAATTAAAGAAGGCGTTAAATTTGAATTTTTAACCAATCCCGTAAGCATTATTCAAGAAAATGGAGTCGTTAAAGGGGTAAGATGTATAAAAATGAAGCTTGGAGACCCTGATGCAAGTGGCAGAAGAAGTCCTATAGAGATAAAAGGAAGCGATTTTGATATTGAGTGTGATTCATTTATTATGGCAATCGGGCAGGTACCCGATTTTGATTTTTTGAAAGATACGCCGCAGATTAAAACAGATAAGGGCAAAACAATAATAGCAGACAAATTTACGCATATGACTGATATGCCCGGAGTTTTTGCCGGGGGAGACGCTTTTACCGGTCCTATTAGCATAGTTGATTCAAATCGTGACGGTAAAAATGCCGCAAGAAGAATAGACCAATATATAAGAACAGGTTCGTTTGAAGCAACAGACGATTGCCTTTTCGAATATTTTTTTGAAGAGATTGGTGTTTACGACAAAAAAGAGGTTATAGATTATACTGATTTCCCAAAAGGAAATCTTGCGGCTAAACAAGTGGAAGAACCTGTTAAAAACATTATGAATAAT
The DNA here is from genome assembly GCA_027365695.1 of Candidatus Acididesulfobacter sp. Classification (GTDB taxonomy): domain Bacteria; phylum SZUA-79; class SZUA-79; order Acidulodesulfobacterales; family Acidulodesulfobacteraceae; genus Acididesulfobacter. Next base: position 6,828 of record DAHXMB010000123.1, read on the forward strand.
TTTGCGGAGATTGATAAGGGTTTAACAAGTGACGACGTTATTTATGAATCTACAAGGTGTATGAGGTGTTATTTTCTTATGCTTGTAAAGTTTGAATAAAATTATAATACAATTATCTTAAAGCTGTTATATTAAATATTATATATTATTTATGTGTTTATTTTTATTAATTATTTAGTTTATTTCATAATTTGCTTTATTTTTTAATTTTATTTATATTATATGAATGTAATAGGGAATATACCAAGTGGATATTGAAATTACAATAAACGGCAAAAAAATAATGACTGAATCGGGTCTTACTATTCTTGAAGCGGCGTCTCAAGCCGGCATAAAAATTCCTGTTTTATGTTATTTAAGGCGCCTTAGACCGATTGGTTCTTGCAGAATCTGCGTGGTTGAGGTTAAAGGGGTTAAAAATCCTCTTCCGTCTTGCGTTGCAAAAGTAAAAGAAGGCTATGAAATCTTAACCGATACGGAAAAAGTATGGGATGTAAGAAAAGAAGTATTGTCGCATCTTTTATTAGATCATCCTCTAGACTGTCCTGTTTGTGATAAATCCGGAGAATGCAGTTTGCAGGACCTTTCATTCGAATTTTAAAGCTGTTTTCCTTGCGGTTGGTGCTCATAAAGGACAAAATATCGGCTTACCC
>DAHXMB010000134.1:0-4974 GCA_027365695.1 Candidatus Acididesulfobacter sp.
TTGAAAATTTAACTAAGTTCTACAATAATTTTTCAGCTCTTAATAATATCTCGTTCAGGATTGAAAGAGGAGATTTTTTTGGCATAATAGGTCCAAACGGCGCAGGTAAAACGACGATTTTGAAAATTTTATATTCCGTGGTAATACCGACATCCGGCAATATTGATATCTTAGGTTTAAATTTAACGTCAAATTTACAGCGTGATGCGAGAAAGATTAAGTCTATCATAGGCGTTGTTCCACAGGAAGATAATCTTGACGAAGATTTAAGCGTTTTTGAAAATTTGATAATTTATTCGATGTATTTTGGAATTAATAAAAAAGAATCTTTAAGAAGAGCTTCCGAACTGCTGGATTTTTTTAATATGGCGGAAAAGAAAAATTTTAAAGTTATTAACTTATCGGGCGGATACAGAAGAAGACTATTAATCGCAAGAGCTCTCGTCAACAGCCCGAAAATTATTATACTTGACGAGCCTACAATTGGGTTAGATCCTGAATATAGGTTAAATATATGGAATAAATTAAAATTGTTAAATAAAAGCGGTATTACTATATTAATGTCAACGCATTATATGGATGAAGCAGAGAAACTATTCAAAAATGTTATATTGCTTAATCATGGAGCGATAGTTTTAAACGGATCAGTGGACTATATTTTAAATAAAAATAATGATGAAAATATTGTCGGGAGCACATCCGACAATCTGCTGCAGAAAGAAGAACTGCACAACGTCAATAATGGATTAAAATCATTAGAGGATGTTTTTATGGATATAGTTAAAAAAAGTTAGAAAATGAAAATTATAAAAGTAATTAATGAAATTAATCACAATATCAGTCTCAGGTTTTATACAGTTTTTTATAGAAATTTCAAAGTTTGGCTCAGGTTTTATAAACCAAGCGTAATAGGTGACATTCTTGAACCGCTGCTCTTTCTTGCAGCTTTAGGTTTAGGCGTGGGAAAATTTATACACAATATAAATGGAACGCCTTATCTTTTATATATCATTCCCGGAATTATAGCTTCTTCTTCAATGTATGCAGCTTCTTTTGAAGGAACATTCGGCTCATATACCAGAATGACTACAAAAGGTATATTTGATGCAATATTAGTTACTCCTGTAAGCATTGAAGAAATAACTGCGGGAGAAGTTTTTTGGGCTGCGGCAAAAGCGTTTATAAGCGGATTCGCCGTTTTATTAATAGCATTAATTTTTTTCAGACCGCATATTTCGCCTTTTATACTGTTAATTCCTATCATTATTATTATAAACGGATTGATGTTTGCATCTTTATCTATACTAATAACATCATTTGCGCCTTCCTACGATTTTTTTTCTTATTATTTTACCGTAGCAATATCTGCTATGTTTTTATTTTCGGGAGTTTTTTATCCTGTTTCAGCATTGCCGAATATAGTCAAATATATTGTTTACATAATGCCTTTATATTATACCGTAAAAATAACAAGGTCTTTGTTTTTTGGGCGTATGAATTTTATGATGTTTATTGATTTATTAATTATTTTAATTTTTTCTTTTATCTTTTTTTATCTTTCGGTTTATTTTATAAAAAAAAGAATGATTTCATAAAACTAAAAAACAATTTTAAAATAATAATAAATAAAAATAAATTGAAAAATTAAGTAAAACTTAAAAAAACTGTATTATATTGGTATATATATAGAAATTTATACGTTATTACCTAAAATAATGCCAAATCATATGATTGTATTTTAAAAAAAGTGAGTGTATATTTAGAAAAGTTAGCACTCAATATATTTAAGTGCTAAAATATAAAAATATATATAATAGTTTTTAATAATTTTAATGAAATAATTAATTTAAATAATTATAATTAAGGAGAGAACGTTTATGAAAGTTAAACCTTTGCAGGACAGAATACTCGTTGAGAGGCTTCAGGAAGAAGAAAAAACTAAAAGTGGCTTGTTTATACCCGATGCGGCAAAAGAAAAACCTATGCAGGGCAAAGTTATCGCCGTCGGCAGCGGAAGAACATCCGAAGACGGAAAAAAAATACCGCTTGAAGTTAAAGAAGGCGATTTAGTTTTATTTGCAAAATATTCAGGCAATGAAATCAAAGTTGACGATGAAGAATATCTTATTATGAAAGAAGATGATGTTCTGGCTATTATTGAAAAGTAATTTTAATTTTTATATACTTGACCGGAGATTATAGTTATATATTTATATTATGCGGTACAAGAAAGTTTACAAGTTACTAGAATGCTAATATTTTTAAATGAAACTTAAATTTGGAGGGTTAGAAGAATTATGGCTAAAGATATAAAATTTTCTCAAGAAGCAAGATCTTTAATACTTGAAGGTGTTAATACGCTTGCAGACGCGGTTAAAGTAACTCTTGGACCAAAAGGAAGAAACGTAGTTATCGAAAAATCATTCGGTTCGCCAAATATCACAAAAGATGGCGTTACCGTTGCAAAAGAAATTGATTTAGCTGACAAGTTTGCAAATATGGGAGCTCAAATGGTAAAAGAAGTTGCTTCTAAAACTTCCGATACGGCAGGAGACGGTACAACAACGGCAACAGTGCTTGCCCAGGCAATATACAGAGAAGGAATAAAACTTGTTGCCGCAGGAGCCAGTCCTATTTCGATTAAAAGAGGAATTGACAAAGCGGTTGATGTCATAGTAAAAGAATTAAAGACAATGTCTAAACCTATTGCAAATCAAAAAGAAATTGCTCAGGTAGGAACAATTTCCGCAAATAATGATGAGACCATAGGAAATATCATTGCCGAAGCTATGGATAAAGTCGGAAAAGAAGGCGTTATAACCGTAGAAGAAGCAAAAAGCATGGAAACTACCTTAGAAGTGGTTGAAGGTATGCAGTTTGACAGGGGTTATTTATCTCCTTATTTTGTTACAGATTCTGAAAGAATGGAATGTGTTCTTGACGACCCGTATATTCTTATTCATGAAAAGAAAATTTCGGCAATGAAAGATCTTCTTCCAATTCTTGAGCAGATAGCTAAGGCAGGCAAACCTTTTATTATATTGGCAGAAGAAGTTGAAGGAGAAGCGCTTGCAACATTAGTGGTAAATAAATTAAGAGGCACTTTAAATTGCTGCGCAGTTAAAGCCCCGGGCTTTGGCGACAGGAGAAAAGCTATGCTTGAAGATATAGCTATTCTAACGGGCGGACAGGTAATTTCGGAAGATTTAGGCATCAAGTTAGAATCTATCACTCTTAAGGATTTAGGAAGAGCAAAAAGAATTACGGTAGATAAAGATAATTCAACTATTATAGATGGAGCAGGCACCAAAACGGAAATTGAAAAAAGAGTTAAGCAGATCAGAGCTCAGATAGAAGAATCAAGTTCGGATTATGATAAAGAAAAGCTTCAGGAAAGACTTGCAAAACTAATAGGCGGCGTTGCCGTAATTAATGTCGGAGCTGCTACCGAAACTGAAATGAAAGAAAAGAAGGCAAGAGTTGAAGACGCTCTTCATGCGACTAGAGCGGCTGTCGAAGAAGGAATTGTTCCAGGCGGCGGCGTTGCATTGCTTAGAGCATCTAAAGCTTTAGATAAACTTAAAGGTTCTGACAACGATGAAAATCACGGAATTAGCATAATTAAAAGAGCCGTTCAGGAACCGTTAAGAATGATTTCTGAGAATGCAGGTGTAGAAGCTTCGATCGTAGTTGATAAAGTATTAAATAACTCAGGGTCTTTCGGATATAATGCCGCAGCAGACAAATATGAAGATTTAATTGCGGCGGGTATTATCGATCCTACTAAAGTTGAAAGGACGGCTCTTCAAAACGCCGCAAGCGTGTCATCGCTTATGCTCACCACTGAAGCAATGATAGCAGAAAAACCTGAGGAAAAAGATAAAGGCGGAATGCCTGGCGGAATGCCTCAAGGCATGGGCGGAATGGGCGGTATGTATTAATAATTAATTAACAAATAATAATAAATTTCAAAATTAAAAAATGCCGAAGGCAGAGTAAACGATTATTATTCTGCATTCGGCATTTTTTTAATAAATAGTTTTATAAATCTATCATCTAATGTAATATATCCTTAAATCACAGTTAAAAATTTATTTTTTTGGATTCCTGCGTATGCATGAATGACTTTTAGAGGATTTATAGTTTCACCCGCTATATACAGTCATTCCGAAGGAAAGCATGAATCAGGTATTGCTTATCATTGAAATATCATTGATAGTTTCTATGGAATAATTAAAGAATCTATATAGCATTTTAATATATAGTATTATATAATACTATATATTAACTCGTCTTTTTATTTTTGTTATTTTTATTTAAGGCAATAAAAAAAATATTTTAAAATTTCATATAAAATATATTATGGGACATTCAGAACATAAATCTAATAGTAATGCAAAAAAATCTTTAAATGTATTTACTATAACATTAAGCGATACAAGAAACAAAGAGACAGATGAAAGCGGAATTTACATTAACAATTATTTAACGGAAAATAATCATAATATTATAGGGTACAAAATATTAAAAGACGATAAAGACCTGCTCCAGAAAGAATTAGTTAATATTTGTTCTGAAAATTTTAATGCAGATTTAAATTCTATTATAATTAACGGCGGCACAGGTATGTCGCAAAGAGATTATACATATGAATCCGTAAGCGAACTTTACGACAAAGAGATGTACGGATTTGGGGAATTATTCAGATATTTAAGTTTCTTAGAAATTGGTTCTGCAGCAATAATGTCAAGAGCTTCCTGCGGTATTTATAATAAAAAAATTATTTTTTCTATACCGGGTTCTATTAATGCCGTTAAATTGGCAATGGAAAAAATAATAATCAAAGAAATCGGGCATATGTATTATGAAATTACTAAATAACCTATAATATTATTAAAAAACATAAGAATTTTATTTAAACAATCTTAAGAATTTTAAGCAATTTTGCCAACTAAGGATATTTAAGTGATTATT
>DAHXMB010000148.1:0-5354 GCA_027365695.1 Candidatus Acididesulfobacter sp.
GACAGGCATATTTAGTATATTTTATTTTGTTAAAAATTAATTATAATTATTATATATTAAAATCTTACAAGTTAGAACTTAAACCAACCCTTTAGATTTTAATATATCCATCGGATTAGAAATTGGATCGGTTAATTTTAAGTCTTTAGCAGATTTTCCCATAGCAAGTCCTATTAATTGCGTAAAATAAACAACAGGAATTTTTGCTTCATTTCCATGAGCTTTAACTATTTCCGGCTGTTTAATATCTAAAGCGGCGCCGCATAATGGGCATGGAAGAGCTAAAATATCCGCTCCAGCTTTTTTAGCAGCAGACAATACCGCAGCGGATAACGTTGCAGACAATGATTCGTCTTGAAGAGCATGAGCTCCTCCGCAGCATGAAGCGGCAGCTTCAAATTTAACAACTTCAGCCCCAGTAGCCTCTAAGAGTTCATCTTGAAAATATGGATTTTCAGAATCGTCTCTTTTGCTCCTATAACCTGTCTTTGTAATTGTTTTAGGTCTTTCATATAAACAACCGTAATAAGAAGCAACTTTCAAACCTTTAAGCGATTTTTTTACGGCATTTTTTACTTTTTCAGGACCGACCTCGTTATAAAATAATTCAAGAAAATGTCTTACATCTATATCGCCTTCATATGTGCCATAACCGACATCCTTCAAAAAATTAATCACATCGTTTTTAGCAGTATGGTCTTCATTCATAGCAGCGTTGGCTCTAAGCAAGCTATGATAACATCCGTTGCAAGGGGTAACAATGGCATCTACATGAAATCTGCCTTTAGCAGAATCCATAACTCTTGCAGGAAGCATATATGAAAGTTTTTCATTAGACCCTTTGGCTTCAAGAGCTCCGCAGCAGTTAAAATCATCAACTTCCATCAATTCAATGCCGAAACCTTCGGCAACTATTTTTGTAGATTCATCATATGCTCTTGCCATTCCTTTTAATGAACAGCCTGGAAAATAACCTAATTTCATTGTAATTCCTCCTTTAACCTCTGAGACACTTTTTTCCAATCTTTAATTTTGCCTCCGAATAGTTTAATTCTTCCGCTTGTAAACATTTTAAAGCCTAAAGATAATTGATCTCCGCTCATCATTTCTTTGAGCCTTCCTGTTTTAGCATAAAAATCTTTTACGATTTTAACTTCGTCAATTCTTCCGTCATTAATAACTTCATCCATAAAAACTTCATCAAATGCTTCATCATTTGTAAGTTTTCCGAATACTTTTCTGTCTTCAAGGAATTTAGCTATAGCTCTTACTACTTCCTGTGTATTAACTCCTTTCGGACATCTATGTGTGCATCTATTGCATGAAACGCATTTCCATACTAATTCTTTATAATCAGATACTAACAGATCATAATGTCCTCTTCTTACTAAATTGATAAAACCCCTAGGATTAAATTTATCAACAAATTCAGGAAGCGTGCAACCTCCCGTGCAAGTACCGCATTGATAGCATTTTGCGATAGTTTCTCCACCAGGCAGTTTTTTAACTTCATTAAGAAATTCCGTAGTAACATCTTCATATAATATTCTTGACGGCATAAACTCTTTCCAAATGCCAACAAGCTCTACGCCGTCAATAACCATTTTATCAGTATTTTCCGCCATATTAACTCCTTATTTATTTCAATATTAAAATTTTTAATATTTTCTCAATGTTTTCTAAGATTATTTTAAAGATGAAGCAACTTTTGCAGCTACTGCAGCACCTTCAACTATACAATTTTCAATATCTAATGGACCTTTATCCGCACCTGCGATAAATATTCCTTTTCTGGAAGATTCATTAGGGCTTAAGAAATCATCTTTTGGTGCTAAATATCCATATTCATTTTGTTTAATTCCGAGTATTTTAGCTGTTTCAATAGTTCCATCGCCAGGTGCCTGCCCTGCCGCAAGAATAATCATATCAACAGAATGCTGTATAGGTCTATCCATAATAGTTTCCTCGGCCCTTAACGACAGCTGCTGATTCTTTAATGTAACTTCCGCGCCTCTACCTCTTGTAAAAATAACTTCATATTCTTCCATTGCTTTCCCGTATAATTCTTCCCATCCTCTGCCGAACATTCTCATATCCATATAATATACATAAACTTCAGTATCGGGATATTTTTCTTTAATTTCAATAGCCTGTTTTGTCGAAACGACACAACCCACTCTGCAGCAATACGGGTTTCCAACCTGTTTATCTCTTGAACCTACACATTGAAATATTGCAACTTTTTTTGGGATTTTTCCGTCTGAAGGTCTTTTCAGTTCACCCTTGGTTTGACCATTTGGATTAAGCATTTCTTCTATTTCGGCATTTGTAACAACATCTTTAAACCTACTATAGCCGTATTCCTGCTTAACGGTCGGATCAAAATGTTCGAAACCTGTTGCAACAACAATAGCTCCAAAAGTTTCTTCCGATTCGCTTTTAGAATTTTTGATTTTAACTTTAAATTCAGGCGCATCACCTGATAATGAGGTAATAATTGAATGCTTATGAACTTTAATATTAGAATTATTTTCCACGCTTTTAATAACAGGGTCTATAACTTCTCCTGCCAAACGCATATCCGGAGCTAGTTTATAATACTTGTGCTTTGCAACTTGTCCGCCAAGATAATCTTCTTTTTCTACTAATGAAACATTGTATCCCATTTCTGCTAATTCATATGATGCCTTAAGACCTGTAACTCCCCCGCCGATAACTAAAACTGTTTTCACCTTAAAATACCTCCTTGTTAATAAAATAATATATTTAAATAAGTTTTTTTGACATACTCCCCATACCTAAAAGCAGGAATTCGGCATCAACAATAGTTGTCCGCGTAACAACAAAACTTAAACTGCCTGCTCCAAGAAAATATGTCTTTCTCTATAAAATTAATTTATTTATTATTCGTTAATATTTAAATTTTTTTTAGTTTATATAATATATCTTAAAAATATCTTAATATCTTAATATCATATTTTAAAATATTTTACGAAAGCAATTATATAATTAATATTAAATTAGCTATTTAAATTAGCTATATGAAATACCCATTTTATCAAGAAGCGGTTCTACAGGAGTAACATGGAAATTTAACCCTGCTTCTTTAAACGGATGCGCTCCTAATGCCAATGCCGCAAGCTGAGAATAAAATATAACGGGGTAATGGTAGTCTTCACCAACGGCTTTTTGTATCCATTGAGTTTTATCGAAAGTGGTTCCGCATCCTGTACAATTAACTAATATCATATCAGGATCAACTTCTTCTTTAATAGCTTTTAATTTAATATTTTGAGCAGATCTTGTAAATTCTCTGTTAACAAGAATATGTCTGAATCCAAATCCGCAGCACATGAACCATTTAGAATATTCTTCCATCTGCACGCCTAAATGTGAAGCTAATCCGCCGACTACTATAGGTCTTTTACCGCCTATTATATCGTCTGAAACTTGTTTAAAGAAATGACATCCGTAATGTTCTACGGCTTTCAAACCTTTAATCGCTGCAAGCCGTTTTGGATCGGCATTTGCAAGAATTTTATCTCTTAGAGCATAAGCAATCTCGCTGTCATGAACAATTTCTTCTGGAATTACAAGCTCCCGACCTAATTTTGCCATTATTTTTTTAACTTCGTCTCTGAGTTCTTTATTTCCGACAAGCAAATGTCTCATCTCAAGATAGTTGCCGAAGCTCGTTACGCAATGAATTGTAAAATTATAGCCTTCTTGATAAGCTCTGTGCCAATTTCTTGCTGCAACGGCTCCCAACTGAACTAAATTGCCGAGTCCGGATGCATGGTAATTCCATGCGGTACAAGATGTTTGCTGCATATCGTTATAGTACTTTATTCCAAGTTTATCTCTATAATAAAAATTAGACCTTGGGACGCCGGGAAGATTAGCGCATTGCCCGCAGCTCTTATGCTGATAATGCATATCTAAAGGAACTCTCTTTTTAATTCCGTACATCACTTCTTCTTCTTTGTACGGTCCTATAATATGCGCAATTTTTATTTCTCCTTCTTCTTCCAATTTTTTCATTTCCGCTCTTATATCATGTACGTGATAATTCATTCCTTTTCCATGATTAATTGCAGTTTTAACTTCGTTTATTTCGTAAGACATGAATAATGCCCTCCCTATCAATTTAATAGATAATTTAATATAACTTCTTTTTAATTTAAACGATTATTTATTAATTATTATATTGAATATCAACTGCTTTTTAATATGTAATCTTTTAACTTTTATAAATTAAATCAAATTAAAATAATAATTAAGTTTTATGCTATATTATATATACAATAAATAAATAATAAAATAATAATATTGATTATTTATTTATTGCAGCTAATTTAGCTTTTTTTTCTGCAATTTTTGCCTCCATTTCTTCGGCTTTATCTTCCATATCTTCTTGAACTATATCTACCAAGAAAGGAAAAACAACTCCTACTTTTTCTAAAGCTCCGCTTTCTTCCCAAATTTTTTGCATTTCGTAAATCGTAAAATCTTCGGCTGCCCATGCTCTGTCAACAACATTCATTCCTGGAAAGCCTTTAAAGAGTTCTTCCCTCATTTCCATTTTTTTTTCAGATAATTCAATCATTCTTGGACCCCAATCAGGGAAGGCGTCGGGTGATAACATATCAGGCGCAAGCTGATTACCGCGCGTAAGAACTAACTTGGCTATTCTTGTATATCCTGCAAGAGCTTCTCCAGCCAGCCCCTCTCTTACGGCAATTTCTCTCATAGTCATAACTATATCTGCCACCGAATTTTCTTTAGGGCATCTGTATTTACAGCTAAAACATTGAGCGCAGTTCCATATTTTGCCGTTCATATATTCTTCAATAGTTTCTTCGTCACCCTCTATCATCATCTGACATACTTCGCGGGGTGAGTAATCGTAAAAAGCAGCGGCGGGACAATTAGCAACGCAGGTACCGCAATTTAGGCAGCCGTGCAGAGATTCTTTAATCCTGAAATCTTTCATGATTTCTTTATAAAAATGTCCGCCTTTGGTACTTTCAATCTTATCCGTAATCGGATTTTTTACTTCTTCGCTCATTTTAAAATATCCTCCTTAATTCGTAATTCTTATTTAATTTTTAGACTATTAATAGCTGCTAATAAATAAAGCAAATACTCAAGTTTATGCTAAAAAAACAACAAAATACTTCACATCCCTTCCTTACGGAAAGAATTTATCTACACGAATGAATTAAAAATTATTAATCTTCAATGTTTGTATTCTGATTGTCAAAATTAATTTTAGAAGATATTTTTAAATCTTTTAATTCGCTGAGATTTTTAATGTCTTTAATATCTTTAATAAGTTTGCTTATTTCGGAGTT
>DAHXMB010000152.1:0-4479 GCA_027365695.1 Candidatus Acididesulfobacter sp.
AACAGGCAATGCAATATCCTCCTGAAAAAGTTGCAGGACTTACAGGTTTAACATCAAAAACTATTGAAGAATTAGCTCATCTTTACGCAAAAACAAAATCAAGTTTTATTAGGATAGGCAACGGTCTTCAGCATCACAAAAACGGAGGTATAAATACATGGATTATTTCTTTGCTGCCTGCATTAACCGGAGCATGGCAATATAAAGGGGGAGGAGCATTAAAGTCTAATTCAGGATATTTTCCGTTTAATAATGAAGCGATAGAAAGACCCGACTTAAATAAAAAGTATTCAGAAACCAGAATTCTCAATATGGTACAGCTTGGAAAAATATTATGCGGACTTAACTTGCCGGCACAGACGCCGATCCGTTCGCTGTATGTGTATAACAGCAATCCTGCGATTGTGGCTCCCAATCAAAATTTAGTTCTGAAAGGTTTAGCAAGGGAAGATCTCTTTACGGTAGTTCATGAACAGGTAATGACGGATACGGCAAAATGGGCGGACATCATTCTTCCTGCAACAACAAGTTTTGAACATGCCGACCTTTACGCAAGCTATTGGCATACATTAATACAATGGGCAGACCCTGTAATTTCTCCGCTAGGCGAAGCTAAACCAAATATAGAAGTATTTAAATTATTGGCAAAAGGGTTAGGCTATACGGAACCATGCTTTTTAGATTGCGAGGAAGACATAGCCCGTCAGGCTTTAGACCTTCCTTACTGGCGCGATAAAGGCATAACGCTTGAACGGCTTAAAAAAGAAAGATTCATAATGTTAAATATTCCTGAACGTCCGTTTGCAGACTTTAATTTCTCAACCGCTTCCGGCAAAATTGAATTTAAAAGCAAAAAGCTTGCAGAATTAGGCTTATTTGATATACCCGACTATAAACCTATTAAAGCAGAAGTCAATAATGATAAAGAAAGAGTTAAAAAAAATGAAAATTACATATCAGAAAACGCTAAAAATAATGATAATAGCATCAATAATACTGAAAAAAATACTGAAAAAATTGTAAACACTGAATATTTAGAAAATAAATTAAACGGCGGCACAGGTTCAGATTTTCCATTTACGCTTATAACTCCTCCAAATCATTTTTTCTTAAATTCTACTTTTGCAAATATGTCTTCTCTTAAAATTAAAGCCAAAGAGCCATTTTTAGAAATTAATCCTGCAGATGCTAAGGAATTAGAAATAAACGACGGGGATATTGTTAAAATTGAAAATGAAAGAGGCTGCGTTTTAATAAAAACTAAAATTATAGATTCAGTTTTACCCGGCGTTGTAGTTTCCGCAGGTTTATGGTGGAAAGAAGATTATAAAAACCAAAGCGGCGTAAATGCTTTAACGAGTGATGATTTATCGGATATCGGCGGAGGAGCGACTTTTTTCTCGACTTCCGTAAAGATAAATAAAATTACGGCTTGAGTTATTATTGTTATTATTGTTAAGGTTTCACATTATTATAAATATATCCTTAAATCATTGCACATGCTTTTTAATTAATTTAATAAATTTAACTATTCTTAGTTATAAATTTATCTATTTTGTTTGTTTGTTTGCATTATTTTATAATTTAAATATTTTGCCTGATTGAGCCGTGACGGTTATGTCAGGATTAAATAAAATAAAATCTTCGTGATAATTAACTCTGACGCTCCCTCCGAAAGAAGAATTGTCGCCTAAAGTCATATGTATTGTTCCATATATTTTTTCCGCTTCCAATATATTTAAGACAAGTTTCATTTGATTTTATATTAAAATTTTTTTTAAATATATTTTCTATAATCGTTTTTTTGTCCATTTATTGTTTTTTGTTATTACTTTTTATTATCACTTTTGTTATTTTTATAATTAATTCTGCGATAAAAAATTTTTAATCAGCATTAATAATATTATAGCTTTCATTAATATTAATATTTATTTATTAACATTAAACAATCTTTATACAAGTATTGTCACAGATACAGCAGCTACATCTATTAATTTAATTATTTAATATTAGTATTAATCGTGTGAACAATTTTCTACAATTTCTATCGCAGAATTAAGGTTTATCTTAAGAATATTATTAGAATATTATTTCTCAAATTATTTTAAAGCATTTAACACTTCTTCATAATTAGGTTCTTGCGTTATTTCGGGAACTAATTGCTTGTATGTAATTTTACCTTCTTTATTTACAATAAAAACAACTCTTGCCGTTAATCCTTTTAGCGCGCCTTCATCTATAATAACCCCATATTTTCCTATATCTCTATTTCTAAAATCCGATGCTACGGTGATGTTTTTTATATTAAAACTTTCACAAAATCTATTCTGCGCAAAAGGCAAATCCATTGATATAACATTGACGTCAATGTTTTCAAATTTAGACAGCATTTCATTAAATTTTTTTGCTTCCGTCTCGCAAACAGGAGTATCAAGCGAAGGTACGGTAATTATTAATTGAACTTTTTCATTTTCGCCGCCTATTTCCTTTTCCTTTAAATCTTTAGTTACAACAATAACTTTAGGGGCTTTATCCCCTACATTTAATGCAGGTCCTGCCAACGATACCTTATTGCCTTTTAAAGAAACTGATTCGGACATTTTACCCTCCTTTTGTTAATTTAACAATTAATTTTCTAACCATATTTGCTTTATTTGATTGATATACAATGAAAATAAAACACTATTATATTATCAATCTTATTTAATATATATCATATTTTATTATTATATTCAAGGTATTAAATAATATTAATTATTATAAATGGTTTTAAATATAGCGGTAGCCAGAGTGGAGGAGCAAAAAAATATATCGGCGTTATTTAAATATATAGAAAATTCCGATAAATATTAATACTACTATTAACGTATAATTTAAATATTCTTCTTTAATATACTTAGATTTTGACATGACAGGACCTAAAAATGAACCCACAATTATACCTGCTATTGAAATTAACAACAAAAAAGGCAAGACATGAACGCCCATTGAAATATAATTTGTAACGCTTGTTGAAGATGAAATAAGTATAGAAAAAACACTAGTCCCCGCAACTATCATCATTGGAAGATTTAAAATTCCCGTCATAAAAGGAACGAGCAAAAAGCCTCCTCCTACTCCGAATATAGATGAAATTATAGCAACAACCATGCCCGCTACGAATGCAAAAATTGGATTAAAGTTATATTCCTGATTAAAATATCTTATTTTTACATTTCTAAAGTTAACCTCAAGTGTTTTTATGGCGTTGTCTTCTAATTTCAAATCCTTTGCGGAAGAATTTAATTTTTTTTTCTTTTTTTTTAAAATAACTTTATATATGAGCAATATAGCAATAAAAAGAGTGAGGTAGCCAAAAAAATATTTAAACGATTTAAGCTCATATAAATAATGTTTTGAAAACCAAGAGCCTAATATGGCTCCGACTATTCCGCCGGAAGCTATTATTGCGCCTAAAATTAATGAAACTCTTTTTTGCCTTATAAACAAAGGCACGGCAATTAACGGAGTAACTATGGTTAAAATCTGACTCATAACCTTAATTGAATTTGCATCTTTTACGTGTAGTATCGTAATAAAACCAAAACTGGCAAATATCCCGCCTGCTGCCCCTATTGTAGAAAAGATGAACCCTGTAAATAAAGCCCAGACAAATGCTATAAGGTAAAAGAGGAAATGAATATGGGAGAATATAATCATTTTCCCTCCCGTTTATTAAATAAGGCAAAAAAAGTTTGAATGAAGCATAAAGAATTATCTTTGATAATATTTATACGTCTTGAAATTAAAATACTTCTTTTTTTAATCCAGTCCAACTGACTGATTTTATAAATTAATCATTGCATATTTGTATAAATCCTATGTTAAGTATTTATTAAACATTAATTCGGGAAAAATTATATCTGGAAATTTATGATAAGTTAAATATTAACAAAAATATTAAATTATTACAATATTTTTATATTATTAAAGATTAAGCTATTTAAGATTATATTAACTTTAATCGCCCTGAATATTATTTTTATTTGTTTCTATCGCATTTATTTTTATATCACTCTTAGTATTATTGTAATCGCCGATGCAATACACCTGCCACTGTACCGTGCCGCTGACAGAATACTCAACCTGCATTCCTTCAGGCTTTCCGTTAGAATAATTAAATTCAATAAAAGGTCTCTGGTTTACCCAATTTATAAATTGTTTACCGTGTAATTTTCCGTTGAGATAGTTTAATTCATAATGCTTTTTACCGTTCCTATAAAATCCTTCAGTTTTTCCATGAAGTTTACCGCTTGCATTATAATGGCATATAGACTTTATTATTGTTTTTTCTTCGTCATAATATGTAATTACTTCCTTTAATGCCTCGAGAACATATATTTTTTCTATTGAATTTAAGATATTTAAATTATTTATTTTATTTATGTCAATATCAATATAATAATTGCCCGCAGTGTTTAAATTATTAGCATCCGATAT
>DAHXMB010000159.1:0-13512 GCA_027365695.1 Candidatus Acididesulfobacter sp.
ATAAAAGTAGATAAAATTATAGCCATTATAAGTCCTAATATCCTGCCGCTTAAATAATAGCTTCGTTTTATAGGTTTTGTTAAATTTAAAAATATACTTTTCTTTTCTATATCGTCATATACGATAGACGCGCCTATAAAAATCCCTATAAAAATGTTAAATATTGAAATTGCAAATATTGAAAAATCAACCATAATTCTGCCCTGGTCTATAAAACTGGTTTGTGAAACAAAATAGCTCCCTGAAATTAAAATCAATGCAAAAATTAAAAATGAATAAAATATTTTTGAATTTTTAATTTCATTAAAAGAATAAAATGCCGAATAAAGTATTTTTTTCATATATTTTATATATTATTTATTAAATTAATTTTTATATTTTATTAAATTAAACAAATAAATTAAATTAAACAAATAAAAATTTAGAATTTGTCAATATAAATAAATAATTTTAAATTTGAGTCTTAAATTAGTTAGTTTATATAAATTTATTTTTTATTTTTTTTTTGCTTATTTTTATAATTTTTTAAATCACTTATTATTTATTATTGTTGTTATTCATCATTAAACTGTATAAATAATTTTCTAACGGATTTTTATATTCCAAATTAACATTTTTATCAATTTTTTCATAAAATTTATCAGCTTCGTTTTCTAAAGAAGACAATGAATTATTTTTTAACAATTTTCCATTTACTAAAACTGCTATTTTATCACATAGTTCTTTGCTGTCGGCAAGAATATGCGAAGAAAAAAATATAGTTTTTTCTTTTTCTTTTAAATGCAGTATAATATCTTTAAATTCCTTTCTGCCGATGGGGTCTAAACCTGATAGCGGTTCGTCAAAAATTAATATTTCAGGATCTCCGAGAAGAGAAACAGCAAGAGCAAGCCTCTGCGTCATACCTTTTGAATATTTATGTATTTGCGTATTTCTGGCGTAATATATGCCTGTCAGATTTAATACTCTTTCAGTATCATCTTCGTGATTTTTAATATTGAGTATTTTTGAATAATATTTTATTATATCTATGCCTTTAAGTCCTCGAGAAAAGGCAGGATTCTCTGGCATAAAGCCTAATTTGTTTCGTGCTTTGTAATCTAAAGAACTATATCCGTTAATTTTAATATTTCCCGAAGAAGGTTTAATAAGTCCAACTATCATTTTAATAGTTGTTGATTTTCCTGCACCGTTAGGTCCGAAAAAACCTGTTACTTTTCCTTTATCTATAACAAGAGAAAGATTACTGACGGCATTTTTTTTAATTCCGAAAAAACCTATTCTGAAATATTTCGTTACATTGTTAATTTCAATCATTTGAAGTAATTACCTTTTTTAAGAGATTTGAATTTATCCTGTTTCATTATTCCATTAATAAGTATTTAATGTATTAGTTTATAAGCGTATATAATTATTAATTTATTATTTATTTATTTTTTTGGGTATAAATAATTTTAAACTATAAGGTACATGAAGTTTTATTTTTTTAGATTTTAAATAAATTTCTTTATTTATTGCGTTTATTCTAACTTTTATAATATGTTTTATAATTGGATTTTTATTATGTTTATACATTGTTTCAAGAAATAATTTAGCTTTTGTAAAATTTTGCGAATTGTTAAGGAGCTTAATATATAAGAATTCAAGATATTTTGGGCTTCCTTTGGTATCAACCGCATATTTGAGATAGCTTGCAGCTTTAGCGTAGTTTCCTATATTATAAAAGTAATTAAATGAAATTAGAAACGGAATGTTCCAATTTGTCCCCATATTTTTAAGACCCAATTTTAATATCTTTATTGCCTTTTTTGGTTTTCCCGCAAGTCCTAAAAGAGTTCCTGAAGCTTGATACGCATAATTAAATCTTTTATTTAATTTTACCGTTATAAGCGAAATTTTATACATATAAGGATAATGCAAATAAGCTAATTTTTCCGAAGAAGCTTCTTGAACAAACAATGTCCAAAAATAATCGGAAAATAATGTGTTGAAATTTAAATCTATAAATTTTATGAATTCAGGTTTAATAGAGGAATATTTAAGAAAAGTTATCAATTGATCCCGTGTGTTTTTTTTAGAATAATTAATTTTGGAAAAAGAGAAAAAAATCATATAAACAAGAAATAATGAAAATAATAAAATTAATGATTTTTTTAAAAAATATACTTTCATATTACTTTTATATTAACTTTAAATAATTTAAAGTATTATAAAATATAAAATATTTTATAATTATATATTATTGTATTACAAAAAATAAAATATTAAAATTAATTTTTTAACTTGTTTGCTCTTACTAAAATACACAATACACAATAAATAAAGTATAAACTAACAATAAACGGTAGATAATAAACGATATACGATGATATATAATATATTATATATGAAATTTTTTAACAAGTCTGCAATATAGCGCGATATTTTCTTCTGCAAGTTTATAAGGATTAAATTCTTCCGTTATTTTTTTATAGCAATTAGTTCCTAAGTCATTAAGCATTTTTTTATTATCTATAATATTAAGTATTTTATCGGAGAGTTCACTGAAATTATCTTTTTCGAATAGAATGCCCGTTAAATTATTATTTATAATTTCAGGAATTCCTCCGACATTAGAAGCTATCACCGCCTTTTTTTCTATGCATGATTCTACTATAATTCCGCCTAACCCTTCTAAACCTGAAGGAACAACAATTAAATCGCTGGCGCTGATATATTTTTCAACTTCTTTTTTAAATCCCGTCATTATAATATAACCGCTTAAATTATTATTAATTATAAATTCTTTAACGGTATCAAATAAATCGCCGCTGCCTATAATTAAAAATTTTATGTCTTTTCTTTTTTTAATTATCTGTTTTGCCGCATTTAAAAAAGTCGTATGCCCTTTTTCATTTGACAATCTGCCGATAATTGAAATAATTTTTTCATTTTCCCGTATACCGAATTCCATTTTAACATCATTAACATTATTTATCGTTTTATTTGTTTCTATTTCAGTTGTTATTGCTGTTTTAGTTTTTGCAGCAGTTTTAGTTTCTATTCCTGATTTTATTTCTATTCCTGTTTTATTTTCTAATTTATTTATCCGTTCTTTATTGGCATAATTATTGTCATATTTATTATAATAATCTGTAAATCTAATGTCGTATATAACGGTTATTTTGTTTTCTTTAATTCTTAAATCGTTAATTAAAATATTTTTAATATATTTTGAAATTGCGATATAATGATCGGTTAGAAGATGATATATTAGAAAACCTTTTAGCATACTGATGTTATAAGCAACGTGCCTTGTTAAAATTTTTACTATTCTTCTGCCGGACAAAAAACAGGCGATGCCGCCAAGCATCTGATCTTTTGATGAATGGAAAATAATAATATCTATTTCATATTTTCTTAAAAATTTTGCTATTTTTATAATAGCAAAAATATCGCCAAAATTTTTCATTTGTATTGAAAAATTTGGGATGCCGATATTGTTAAGCTCTTCTTCGTAAACCTTATTGGCATTATGTATAACATAAAAACTAAAATTATAATTACAATCTGAATTATCAGGGTAAATATATGGTTTTGATAATTTTAAGGAATTAATTGTTTTTATGACATTTAAACAATTAACCGTGCTTTTTTGCGCTCCTCCATATTGGTTATAGCTGTCTATGTGGAGTATATTTATAGTTCTTATTTGTTTTTTTTGATTCATTTAAAGTTATTAATTAATTAATAAATTATTTAATGTAATTTAATGTAAATTTAATGTATTAATTGAAATAAAAATAATATAAAAAATTAATGAAATAATTATAATTTTTTAATGCAGTATAGTCTATTGCCGCTAATTATAGTCTTTGTTTATAGCTAAACAACATTAGCTTAGTTGTTTAAATACAAATTATCCGAAAACTGCATCTATGGTTTATAGCCTGATATCATCGGCTTGATTGCGAATATTATCATATAACATAAAGGTGTCTGCGCGCCGCATTGAGTATTTCAGTCCTTAACTTGATTGTAAATATTACTATATAATATCATTGATGATTATAATTATAAATTATAAATTATAAAATTAAAATTTATAATCAAGATTGAAATAATAGTCAAAATTAATAGTCAAAATTAAAGCTAAATATTAAAATTAATATTAAAATAATAATTTAATAATTAAAATTCATAATTAAAATTAAAACGAAATATAAAAATGAAAAATAATAATTTATCTATTTATATTCATGTTCCTTTTTGCAAATCTAAATGTAATTATTGTAATTTTTACTCAATAAATTCTGAAAATATTAACAATATTAAATTTAAAAATATTGATGATATTGATAGTATGCATAATATATATTTGCAATCCTTAATAAAAGAATTAAAAATTATGGCGGAAAAATATAATCTGCATAGCAGGGTTATTAAAACTATTTATTTCGGCGGAGGAACGCCGTCCGTTATGGATATTAATTTTTTTGAAAAAATGATGAATAATATTTATAAAACATTTACAGTGTCTGATAATGCGGAAATTACGGCAGAAGTAAATCCTGAAAGCGCCGGCTATAATAAATTAAAAAGTTTGCGCAGTTTAGGCGTAAACCGCTTATCAATAGGCGCGCAAAGTTTCAATGATAATGTTTTGAAATTTGCCGGCAGGATACATTCTTTTGCCGATATTATGCAATGTGTCGGTAATGCAAGGAAGAGTAATTTTAATAATATATCGCTTGATTTGATGATGGGACTGCCGGGACAAACAGCTAATGTTTTACAAAACGATATAAATTATTTAACGGAAATAAAGCCTGAGCACATATCGGCATATATTCTAAGCATAGAAAAGGGTTCCAAGTTTTATAAAAATTTTAAAAAACTTAATGTTTTCTCAGAAGGAAATTACGAATGCAAAGAAAAGGCATCATATTCATACAGCAATCATTATGTTTATGATAATAAGGATGAAGATAATAAAAATTACAAATATTATAAAGACAATGAAGATTATGAAGATAAGTTAGCCGATTTATATATAACTGCAGCCGAAGAATTTAAAAAACACGGATATAATCATTATGAAATTTCAAATTTTGCATTAAACGGATTCGAAAGCAGACACAATATAAATTATTGGGAAAGAGGCGAGTATATCGGGCTGGGACCTTCGGCATCATCGTTTCTTAAATTAAGCAAAGACAATAATAATGACGATAACAAAAATGGCGATAATTGCAACAATAATAATTGCAATAACAATAACAATGATTACAACAACAATAGTAATAATAAAAAAAATGAGGGTAATGACAATAATAATGTTAATAATTTAGAAATTAGAATAACAAATGAATCAAATATAATTAAATATATTGATAAAATTTTAAATTTTGAAAAAAATATATTACAATTGGAAGATAAAAAATATAAATTTAAAAAATTTAAGACATATGAAGAAATTTTAACAAAAAACGATATAATTAATGAAGAAATATTTTTATCTTTAAGAACAAATAAAGGAATAAGTGCTGAAAATCTTTATAAATATGCGGACAAAGAAATAATTAATAATCTTATCAAAGCAGGTTTTGCCGAAATATATATAAAAGATATGCGTAGTGAAAATTCTATAAAAAATGCTATAAATGCCAAAAATATAAAAAATTTAGCTAAAACAATAAATATTGATGATGACGATGATGCCGGCGCTGATAATAATATTAGTAAATTTAATTCTATTTCAAATAATTATATAAATAATCATATAAGATTGACACTAAAGGGCATGCTTATATCTTCCGAAATTTTTTCTAAAATTTTAGTTTAATTTATTTTAATATATTTATAATATGAATTGACACATATTCTCATGCCTATAAAGGCAGGGGATGAGCCGTCTAAATACCGACGGCTATAAACCGTGCCGGTATCAACGGCAACTATCGGTAAATTGCGTTTATTTATGAAAAATAATTTTTCATCAAATATTTTTTTTTAAATAAATTTATGATACAATTATAAAACTATAAAACTTAAACTATAAAAAAACTTAAAGATTAAAATATAAATATAAATAAACAAAACATAAATATAATTAAATAAATTGTATTTATTTTTATTTTTTTGTGGAGAGATGGCCGAGCGGTTGAAGGCGGCGGTCTTGAAAACCGTTGATGGTAACATCCGGGGGTTCGAATCCCTCTCTCTCCGCCAATTTGGAAAATACCATAGAAGCATAAAGTATCTTTTTAAGAAAAAAACTATAGAAGAATATATCTAAAGATGGTCTAAAAATAAAGATTTGACGCAAGACGCTTTGGCTAAAAAAGCTGACATTCTCATGTAACGCTTGGTAATATTAAATCAGACGCTATTCAAAATCCTCTCTTTATAGATAATTACAAAAATTGTCGAATGTTTGACGGGATAATTTAATAAATATTTAATTATGGCAAAAATTAAAGATATTCCAAAAGTTGATCGCCCCAGAGAAAAGTTGATTCAAAAAGGAAAAGAAAATCTTGTTTGTCTATATCTTAATCTTAACGCAAGAAACACTTTGATAAAAAAGAACTTATTAGTATTGGACTTCTTAATAAAACATTAATTCATCCAAGGGAAATTTTTTATCCGGCAACAATATTAAACTCGGCAAGTATAATTTTGGTTCACAATCATCCCTCAGGAAATATGAAAAAACCTTGGTCAATTACAACAACGCTAAGAAACCCTGAAAGGTTAAGGAATTTTTTGATTGTCTTGAAAGAATTAGAAAATTCCGAATGGACTTTAGAAAATCAAATAAAATATCAAATTTTTCATATTAAAGAAAGTAAATTTTATATAATAGCAAATAATCTTTTCAGGTTAAACTTATGTCAGCCGCCTGCTTCTTTCGGCGGTGTTAAGATAAGGGGATACTATGTACAATTAAGAAAAATTAATTAATTTTTATGATATAATAATTTCTTTAGATAAATTTAATCGTAAGAGGTCAAATGTGATTAAAACTCATCATAAGGTAATTATCGGAGATTCTAGAATAATGAATGAGTTGCAAGATGAAAGCATCCACCTCATTACTACATCCCCTCCATACTGGCAATTAAAAGACTACGGAATAGCCGAGCAGATAGGTTTTAACGACAGCTACGAAAGCTATATTAATAACCTTAATCTTGTTTGGAATGAGTGCCGCAGGGTTTTACATAAAGGCTGCAGATTATGCGTGAACATAGGCGACCAGTTTGCAAGAGCCGTCTATTACGGAAGGTACAAGGTGATTCCTATCAGGACGGAAATTATTAAATTTTGCGAAACAATCGGATTTGACTATATGGGAGCGATTATCTGGCAGAAGGTTACCACGTCAAATACCACTGGCGGAGCCACAATAATGGGCTCTTATCCGTATCCAAGGAACGGTATTTTAAAATTAGACTATGAATTTATTTTAATCTTTAAAAAAGACGGCACTCCGCCGGAAACCACAAAAGAAAATAAGGAATTGTCAAGGCTTACGAAAGAAGAGTGGAATTCCTATTTTCAAGGACATTGGAATTTTGTGGGAGCAAAGCAGGATGCTCATATAGCAATGTTTCCGGAAGAACTGCCCAAAAGATTGATAAAAATGTTTTCTTTTACTGGAGATACCGTGCTTGACCCTTTTCTCGGAAGCGGAACCACATCTTTGGCGGCAAAAAATTTAAATCGTAACTCCGCCGGATATGAAATTAACCCTAATTTTGTAGAAGCGATAAAAAATAAGCTTATAAAGCCTACCGCCGGAGCCGGCGATATTTTTAGCGATGCCGATTTTAAAGTTATATATAGCAACCATAATGATCCTTCTGTTTATGAGGATATGATAAATAAACTGCCTTATATTTTTAAAGACCCGCATAAACTTAATAAAAAGATTGACCCAAAAAAACTGCAGTTCGGTTCTAAAATTGATGAAAATGGTAAGAGTCGGGAGGAATATTTTACGGTAAAAGAGGTAATAAGTCCAGAATTTATAAAGTTAAATAACGGATTAACGGTAAGGCTGCTCGGCATTAAACAAAATCCGATTGTTAACGGCAAGGCTTTAATTTACCTCATAAATAAATTAAAAGGACAAAAGGTTTTTTTAAGATACGACAACTTGAAGTATGATAACGAAAATAATCTTCTCTGTTATCTTTATTTGCAAAATAAGACCTTTATTAATGCCCATCTCGTAAAAGAAGGATTAGTTGAGGTAGATACGGAAACGGATTTTAAATACAAAGAAAGGTTTATTAACCTCATAAGAGAAAACCATGCCGAAAATTAGAAAAGAAAAATATTCGAAAGAGTTTGGCAAAAAAGAAAAGGTGCTTAATTATACCTGCCAGACATACCAGTTATCGAGGCCGAATAAAGTAGGGGCGGTTATGGCGCTGATAAGAGAATGTCAGCCCAAATCTTTTGAAGATTGGGAACGCTGGTATTTTAAGAATGCATACACAGAGGGAAAAACAAAAATTAAGATTGAGAAGAAAGACCTTACCGAACTCGGTGAAAGATTATATATTAAAATTAAAGAAATTGTCATACCGGAATAGGAAGAGGCGTTCAGACAACTGACTATTCAGGATTGCACCGACTATATTTACAATCTGACAATCTGCAGGACCTACGACGGCTTTTTAAGGGAAAAGTCGGTAATAAACGACAATTTAGCCAAGAGATTTCCTGATGTTAATTTTATTGAATCCGACCCGCAGCTTGACCATGCCGGAGATATCGATTATCTCGGATGGGTTGGCGATAAAGCCTTCGGAATACAGATAAAACCGGTAACGGCTAAAGCAAACTTCGGCAACTATTCCGCTTCTAAAAGGATGAAGACAAGTTTTGAAGAATTTGAGAAAAAATTCGGCGGTAAAGTTTTTATTATATTCAGTATTGACGGTAAAATTGAAAACGAAGAAGTTTTGCGGGAAATAGAGGCAGAAATTGTGAGATTAAAAACAGGTAGCAAAAAGGTATAGTTTTATTTATTTTTGATGTAAATATATTGAATATGGCAACAGAGTATAAATTTTTAAAAAATGACTATGAAAAAAATATTATTTATAATGAAGACTGTATAAAAATACTCAATACAAAAATTGATGATGGTTTAATTAATCTTATTTTTGCAGATCCTCCATATAATTTATCTGGAAATGGATTGCATTGGGAAGGGAACAAGACTAGCGGTGATTGATATATGGTGAATGAACATTGGGACAAAATGACCGCCTTGGAATATTTGCAATTTGGAAGAAAAGGGCAAAATTGTAATATTATTTTTGGTTTTAATGGATCAGGGAAAACCACTATATCAAACGCGGTTTCATTTTTTGCTAATGCAAATAAATTAAAATGTGATATAATATAAAAATAAGCAAATTTGATATGTAATTTAATCAATTAATTGATTAAATAATTAAATAAATATATAATAGGAGGTGTTTTATTATGACTCAAGCAATTAATCCGCTTCAGCAGCAGGGAAATTATCTATATCAAAAAAATCAAGCTGCCGCTTCAAATGGACAGTATCAAAATATTCAAGGACCGAACGATGTCTATAATAAAACTGCGGCTGTCGCGTTAAATACCGTCAAAACATTAGATCAAGGTTTAGTTAATGCATTAAAAGTATCGGTGGCAGGTTTAGATAACAATGCAAATCAAAATGCCGCTAAAGCTGCCGATAATGCAAACGGCGCTAATAATAATCAATATAATAATCAGGCTCAGGTTCCAAATGCGGCAAACACGACAGGTAATTTTATAAATAAAATTATTTGATTTTATGTTTTCAGGCGGCCATTAAATTTAAATTATTTTATTTATTTAGCGGTAATTTAACTCAATTGAACTATATGAAGGGTATCATTCTTGCAGGGGGAAGCGGCACGCGGCTTCATCCTATTACTTTAAGCGTGTGCAAGCAGCTTCTTCCTATTTACGATAAGCCTATGATTTATTACCCCTTATCCTCTTTAATGTTTGCAGGTATTAAAGATATACTGATTATATCTAACCCCGAAGATGTGTCAAAGTTTGAAGCAATATTTAAAGACGGAAGTTCAATAGGCTTAAATATATCATACAAAGAGCAGCCGGAACCCGGCGGTCTTGCTCAAGCTTTTATAATCGGCGAAAAATTTATCGGAAGCGATGATGTTTGTCTTATATTAGGCGATAATATATTTTATGGTCACGGTTTGCCCGATTTATTTAATCAAGCAAAAAAAACCGTGCAAAATGAAGGCGGCGGCGCAATATTCACATATTATGTTGAAGATCCTCAAAGATACGGCGTCATAGAATTAGACGTAAACGGCTTTGTAACTTCAATTGAAGAAAAACCTAAATATCCAAAATCCAATTATGCCGTTACAGGAATTTACTTTTACGATAATAGCGTAATAGAAATTGCTAAAAATATTAAGCCTTCCAAAAGAGGAGAACTTGAAATAACAGATGTCAACAATGTTTATTTGAAGAATAAAAAATTAAAAGCTTTTCAGCTCGGAAGAGGTCATGCGTGGTTAGATACCGGCACTCCAGAAAGTTTGTTAGATGCTGCTGAATTTATTGCTATGATGGAAAAAAGACAGGGTCTTAAAATCGGCTGCATAGAAGAAATAGCATATAGAATGGGATATATCGGTATGGACACTCTTAAAAAAGCAGCAAATACTTATAATAAAGGAAATTACGGCAAATATCTCTTAAAAATTTTAAACGATTTATAAAAAGTAATATTGTTTTACCTTTTATCTGCACAATTCCCCGTTTTTAGATTATTAAACGATTTATAAAAAGTAATAATATTGTTTCGTTCCGATCAAATGTCGTATATCATAAATCGTAAATAAAATATCATACAATATATATATGATATACCATATATTGGCATAATAATATATGATATCGTTAAATAAACATCATATATATCATACATAAAATATCATATTATCTTTTTTTGGATTATATTATCGGCAGCATATGTTATTTTGTTATTTATTATAATTAATTTCCAAGCAAAACCTGTTTATTGCTGCTTATCAATATATTTAAAATAAATATTTAAAATAAATCTAAAAATATTTTTTTCATTTATAATATATTTATATTTTATTTACAATACTGTTTTATAATCATAATAATAAGATATTTATATAATGATTTAGCTTTAGCTGTAGCACAGAAGGAATAATTTCATAGTTTTATATAGTTCTATAATTATAACTGTAAGAATTATATTTTTATATTATAAATTATTATATCTTTATTATGATAAAAATTATAATGATTGAAGATGATAACGAAATAGCAAGTCTTTTAAAAGAATATCTACATAAGTTTAATATAGAGCTTATAAATTTTGAAAATTCAAAAGAAGGACTTGAAGCAATTAGTAATAATAGCGGCAATAATTTTGATGTATTAATTTTAGATCTTACTTTGCCTGATATTGACGGGTTAGAGGTTTGTAAATTAGTTTCTGAAATTTCAGATATACCTATTATAATTTCTTCGGCGAGAAGTGACGATGCCGACATAGTAACAGGTCTTGAAATCGGAGCTGACGATTATGTTTCAAAACCTTATAACCCAAGAGAGCTTGTAGCCAGAATAAGATCGGTAATAAGAAGAAAAGACAGGCTGAAAAATGCAGAGCAAATGCCGGATGGCACTTATATTGCCGACGCAAGTTCTAATATAAATATTTATTCAAATAATAATGCGGCAATAAAAAACAATAATGCAAAAAACAATATAAAATATTTTGAAATTGATGAAGATAAAATGATTATAAAAAAGGAAGGAAAAATATTGGATTTAACGTCTGCCGAGTACGAATTATTCTCAATTTTGCTTAAAAATAAAGATAGAGTTATAACAAGAGATTTTATTCTTGAAAATATGAAAACAATGAATTATGAAAGCATTGACAGAAGTGTAGATGTAATAATAGGTAGGATAAGGAAAAAGATATTGGACGACCCTAAAAATCCAAAATACATTAAATCAATTAGAGGATACGGATATAAGTTTGTAGAGTAAAGAAGCTGCACCAATTGCAACAGTTATAATCAAAGAACAGTCGGATACAGATACAAAAGAATGATATAAGTTTTTAGAATAAGAATAAATAAAAAATTAGGCATAGCAAACTATCATATATAAAGGGTTATCGCTATTGGTATAAATTTTTAGAATATAAGTCAAATCTATATGACAATAAATAGACATTCAATTTTATTTAAAATTAACATTACTTTTGTTTTAAGTTTTACAATATTACTGTTTTTTTATCTTTTTGCGCATAAAATTGTAAATCATATTGAAACATTTCGTTTTATAAGAAGGACAATATTTTTGACAAAAAAAAATAAATTAGCCGACAGTAGATTTTCAGAAACCGATCTAATTAAAAATAAGAAAATTATTAAGAAAATTTTAAAAAATGGAAAATTAATTTTTAAAAGGACTCCGCCCAATATAAACTATACTTTAACTTTATTAAAGTTTAACGGAAGCGAATATGTATATTTAAAATCAAAAACAAATAAGGTCTATTTTTTGGTAAAAAGAAATACAGGAATTAATATTCAGGAAATTTTATTGGCTGCATGGCTTAGTTTAAATCTTATCCTTGCTTTTTTATATATTAGCATATACAGGTCTATACACCCTTTAAGCAAATTTAGAAATAAGATGGAAGAATTTAAAAAAGGTAACATAAATATAGATTTAGATGAATACATTCAAAGAAAAGATGAAATAGGCTATATTGCAAAAGAATTTAAAGAGGCAATGAATAATGTTAAAAAAACTTTAAATACAAGAGTATGGTTCATAAGAAATGTTGCGCATGAATTAAAAACTCCTATTACTAAAGGGAAAATTGCATTAGAATTGTTAAAAAACGAGGACGAAGATAAAAAAAGAATATTTTCGGATATTTTTACAAGGCTTGAAATGCTTATAAATGAATTGTTTGCAGCGGAAAAAATAGTAATTAGCGATACGATGCTTAATTTAGCGCTATGCAATTTTACCGATGTTATAAATAGGGCTGAAGAACTTCTTTTTATAGGAGACGGAAATACAAAAATAAATATTATATTGGATGAAGACTATATCGTTAAAGCGGACTTTGAATTACTCAGCATAGCTATTAAAAACTTATTAGATAATGCAATCAAATTCAGCATAGATAAAGATAAAATAGATAAAATAGATAAAATAGATAAAAAAGTAACTATTAACATAGAAAAAGGCGTATTGAGTTTTATAAATGCCGGACAAAAACCGTCGATATCCGAAGAATTTATGTTTGAACATTTTTTGAAAGACCTTTCTTTAAAAAATAAAGACGGTTTTTGTCCGGCATTTATAAAACTCAATACGCCTTTTTCTATGTTAATAGTTACTTTTTTATCTATTTTATCTATTTTATCTATTTTATCTATTTTATCTATT
>DAHXMB010000162.1:0-12295 GCA_027365695.1 Candidatus Acididesulfobacter sp.
AATATTAACGAATTTATCAATTCAATTACAACTGAATATTACAATATAATTATCATATCATATGAATATTTAACATCAATTGATAAAAATTATGTAAATGAAATAATTTTAACATATATCAAAAAACCTTGAATTAATATAATTGTATGCCTTATTTTCTTCAACATTTGAATTATCTGAATAATTTATATTGTCAATTTCGTCGAATTCTTTAAAAGTTGGAGAAATTACTCCATTTTCACTTACATTCTTATTCTTATTATTCCCATATTGATACTTAAATTCATTTTCATTTTTGTTCCCATTCCCATTTTTGTTATTTTTGTTTTTTGTATTTAAATTTTTATCTTTATTATTATTTAAAGATGAAATATTTTTTATGTCTGCTTTATTTATAACCTGCGAATATATTCCTGCGCTGATAAATATTAGCAATTACAACGATTATGATTATATATACGATATTAATTCAAAAGATAAAAATAACATAAAAAACAATAACTGCCTAAACCTAAACTTGAATAACAATAGCGGGGGCAACGGTAATTTTATAAACCGTAATCTAATATATTATAATGATAATTATTTTGATGGAAATAAAAATATATATAAAAATAATGATATTTCTCATATTATTAAAACAAATTACTCAAATGCCTTAAAATTTTTTAAAAAAGCAATAGAATTAAACCCCTGTAATCCAAATTATTATTATGAATATGCGGAATGCCTAAAAAAATCAGGAAAAGCAAAAGATGCCGAAACTTTTTTTAAAAAAGCTTTTGAATCGGCTTTATAATTTTTTTAACTTCAAAATATGTTATAATATCTTAAATTAAAATTGATTAATAAAATGATGAAGGATATGTATAATGACACTTTGGAACAACGACGCCGAAATTAAATTCTTCATAGAAGCTTTGAAAAATTTTGCCTCGCCCGAAAAGCTTTTTTATAACTTACAAAGCGGTTATTATGCCTATGTTCCAAAGGGTTACGACGCAGAAGTACAGACTTTGCAGAGCCGAAATTCACTCATCGGACAATTTACGGAAAAATGGTGTAAAACTTTTTTTGAACCAATCGCTAAAAAGTTAGGGCTTTTTGCAGTCAACGGCGTAATTTGCGATGAACTCTGTCTTACCAAAAAATCAAGCGCAGACCTTGCACTTTGCACGACTAATAATATTATTCAACAACCGGATAATATAAAATTAATCTTTGAAATTAAAATGAGCGTAGTTTCTAATTATAAGTTCACTGTCCCCGACAAAATAGAATTTATAGGCGATTACAAGCAACACAAAGGCAACCCTGCTTTGCTACGTTCGGACTCCATGTTAAAAGCAATCGGTAAGTCGGTTAACATCAGAGTATCGGGGCTTGCTTCAACAAAAATTCCTATTGTTATTTTGGGTAATAGTCCGATCGCGGAAAGTTATATCAAAAAAGTGGACTTTTTAAAAAGTTCTGGAGTAATTCAGGGTTTTTGGTCACTTAATCCTAATCCGACGGAAAGCGATTTTACTAAAGTTACTCCTAAAAAAGGTTTTCAAACAATTGAAACAACGGATATGATTTTTCAATTATCTAAAAAACTTATAGAAAGCGATATGAACTATTTTTCATCAATGGTTTCAAAAATCGACCTTGGAAAAATTATTTCAATTGCAAATATGGAAATAAACGACATTGCAAAAGCTGAAAAATTCTTAACTTTAATTCGGAACATAAAATGAAAAAACCAAAAGGGACAGAAACAAGCGCTTTCGGAACTAAAGGAAGAATTAATCATGATAGTTCAAGGTTTTATAATTCAAAATTATATTCAGCTCTTGAAATTAATGAAGTAATAGACAAGACCGAGAAAAAAATGCCTGATGAATTATCGAATAAATTTATTCTCGGTTCTGCCGAAAATATGAAAGAATTGCCGGACAATTCCGTGCATTTAATGATAACGTCACCTCCTTATAATGTTTCAAAAGAATATGATAATGATCTTTCACTACAAGAATATTTACATTTACTTGAAAATTCATTTAAAGAAACTTACAGAGTTTTAGTGAATGGCGGCCGTGCTTGCATTAATGTTGCAAATCTCGGCCGCAAACCTTATATTCCACTTTCCGATTATATTTCAACAATGATGATTGACATCGGTTTTAATATGCGTGGAGAAATAATTTGGAATAAGGCGGCAAGCGCAAGTCCATCAACAGCATGGGGAAGCTGGTTAAGTTCAACAAATCCTATTCTTCGGGATATTCACGAATATATTTTGGTTTTTTCAAAAGGAGACTATAACAGAATCGGAAAAGGGAAGCAAAATACAATTGCCAAAGAACAATTTATGGAATGGACAAAATCAATTTGGACAATGAAAGCCGAAAGTGCAAGAAGAATAGGACACCCAGCGCCATTTCCGGAAGAACTGCCTTTTCGCTTGATTCAATTGTACTCATTTAAAGACGATATTATTCTTGACCCGTTTATGGGAAGCGGGACTACGGCAGCGGCAGCATTAAAATCGGAAAGAAAATTTATAGGTTATGATATAAACCAAGAGTATATTAACCTTGCCGAAAGAAGAATTTCATTATTCTATAAGCTTTTTACATAAATTAAGCGGCGAAAACAATACTATGTAAATTATATAACACTTATAACAATAATTTTAACGACATTAAAAATAATATTAAATTACAGCTAAATAATACCGCTAAAATAGTCAGGTATGATTTAAAAGAGTGTTCTGCCATCAAATTTAAATTAATTAAAATGATACAATTATATGAAATCTTTATTAGACAAATCATCATAATTAATTAAATTTAAAAAAAATAAAACAATAACACAACAACAATAACAATATATAAATACTAAAAATTTAACTAACTAATGATAAATGCAACTATATCATCAAAACACCTTCTCACTATAAAAGAAGCTAGCATCTGGGCTAGTAATTTTCTTGAACGGGATATTAGCGAATCAAATATATCATATCTTGTGCAGTATGGAAAAATTAATAAACATAAAAACAACAATAGTAATTCTATTTTAATTGATTTAACTGATTTGAAAAATTATTACAGCTCATATTTCGACAATAAAGAACTTAGCTGGAAAGACAAGTTGGGAAATGATTTAAACTGGACATTGTCTTTTGATAACTTGCGGGAAAAAGATACGACTAAACACGTACATCGTCTTCATCCGTATAAAGGCAAATTCATTCCGCAGCTCGTTGAATATTTTATAGATGACCATATTGATAATTTTAAAAAAAATATTTATTTTAAATCTGGCGACATTTTGCTTGACCCATTTTGCGGTTCTGGAACAACTCTTGTAGTTTCAAATGAACTCGGCATGCATTCTATAGGTATTGACATTTCTAAGTTTAATTGTACTATTGCGGAAGTAAAAATGCTTGATTATGACATAGACAGTCTTGAATGCTTAATTAAAGACATAAATCAGGCAATAATTAATTATGAATCAGACACTAAAAATACTGCTTTTGAAGATGAGCTGTCGGAGAAAATGAGTTTTTTTAACAATGAATTTTTTCCTAGCCCTGAATTTAAATATAAAATTCAAAATGGACAGATTGGTGAAGATAAATATGCGATAGAAAAAGAAAAAGAATTTCTTAACATTTATAATAATCTTGTCAAAAAATATAATATTGAACTAAATCAATCTGAAAATAATACGTTTTTGGATAAATGGTATATTAAAAACGTTAGGAAAGAAATTAATTATGCTTTTGAACAAATAAAGAAAATAAAAGATACTAAAAACAAGAAGGCTTTAGCTGTAATTTTAAGCCGCACTATAAGGTCATGCCGCGCCACAACCCATTCGGATTTAGCAACACTTAAAGAACCGCAACTAACGACTTATTATTGTTTGAAACATAAAAAAATCTGTAAACCTATTTTTTCCATAAAATCATGGTTTAATTACTATTCAAATGATACTGTGAATAGAATAAAAGTTTTTTCAAAAATAAAAACCGACGCACATTATTCTGTTATTTCTGGTGATTCTGTTAATATTAATATTTTTAAAGAAATTGAAAAGAAAAATAATAAATTTTATGAAATTTTAAAGGGCAGGAAGATAGCAGGCATTTTTACTTCGCCGCCATATGTCGGACAAATTGATTACCATGAGCAGCATGCTTACGCTTATGATCTATTTGGTTATGAACGCAATGATGATTTAGAGATAGGTCCGCTCTATAAAGGTAAAAGCGCTGCGGCAAGAACTTCTTATGTTGACGGAATTTCTAAAGTTCTCTTAAATTGCAAAAAGTTTTTAATAGATAATTTTGATATATTTATAGTTGCAAACGATAAATATAACTTATATCCTGTAATAGTTGAAAAATCAGGAATGTATATAGCAGAACAGTTTAAACGTCCCGTATTAAATAGAACTGAACGGGATAAATCTCCATATTCGGAAATTATTTTTCACTTAAAAAGACAAAAATAATTATGGAAAAAAATAAAATCCAGTCAATATCATTAGAAGTCATAAAAGTATTAAAAAAACGTTTTGATAATTTTCCTGAAAATAGTCAAAGCAATAGAAATGCGCCATTTCACATTGCCTTTTTAAATGCTTTTAAAGAAAAAATAGAAACAAACTTAGATATTCCTTATCTTATATCTCTTTCAAGCTGGCTGCACGGCTTAAATACCACACTTGGGCAAATTTTTTTTGAAAATATAGCTCACATTTTAAGCGATGGAGAGAAAAGAATATTTAAAAATTACAATATTACAGAGGAACAACAAAAAGCTATTTCAGAAATTATTACCGACCTTAAGAACGGAATTACCACGCCTAATATTGAAAAAGAAGAACAACTAATATATAAAAAAGGGGTGAAAGAAATAAGCGGTACTAATTTTACTGCCGATAATTTTGTGATAACCGATAAATATATTGAAGCTATAGAACTTAAATCTGTTCATCAAAATTCAGGAGAAATGAAAGGAGAAAAGTTAAAAATTTTAAATGCCAAAACAATTTTAAAAAATATATATCCCGATAAAGAAATTAGATTTTTTATAGGATTTCCGTTTGATCCGTTAAATAATCATAATCCGACAGGTTATGATAAAAAAAAATTTATAGAGAGTATTATAGAATTTAAAAAATTTTTTGACGAAAAAGAAATTTTGCTTGCGGATGAAATGTGGAACAGATTAAGCGGCGAAGAAAATACTATGGGAATTATTTTGAAAATAATTAACGATATTGCAAAATCTAACTGGATAGACAATTTTAATTTTATTAATGACCCGTTAAATTTTGAAAAAAACTCAAATAAATATAATAATATTCTTGGACAATGGAATTTATATGATGAAATGAGTATATTTAAATATAGCCAAAAACTTAAAGAATTTAATCAGAAAATTTTTAACAATTCTTTGTTTGATGAGGAAGGAAAATATAATATAAATAGGTCTAATATTTTATTGAAAGCTATTTATGATTTTATTTAATTAATAATATAATAATTTATTATATTATTTGTATTATAATTATATTTTAATAATTACAAAAGTTATATAAAAATATAATGTGCAACATTGAAAGTAATAAAAAAAAATTATATACTATTTCTTAATAAGAAAAAACAGTTTAATAAATTAACTTTTAGTTAACTAAATTATTATACTTAAATAAAAAATATAATTAAAAAATATTTTATATTAATAATCTAACTTTTAGTTAATTATATTATTACAGAGGCGTTAAGTTTAGATTTATAAATATTTATATTTAGACATTAACATTTGTTAAGATATTTATGATTTTTTAAGATATTTATAAAATTAAACAGGCGATTATAACTATGAATGCAGGTTTTCCATATATTAGACCAAGAAGATTAAGAACTTCACAAAATTTATTAAAATTAGTGAGCGAAAATTCGCTTGACCCGTCAAAATTTATCATGCCTTATTTTGTTATGCACGGCGCAGGCAAAAAAGAACCGATAAACACAATGCCCGGACAATTCAGATATACAATAGACGAGCTTATAAAAGAATTAAAAAAAGTTGAAGATTTAAAAATTGGCGGCATACTTATTTTCGGCGTTCCGGAACATAAAGATGAAATTGGCTCGGAAAGCTATTCCGATAATGGCATAGTTCAGCAAACTTTAAGAGCCGTAAAAGAAATTTATCCCGATTTAATAGTTATAACAGATGTTTGCCTCTGCGATTATACATCTCACGGTCATTGCGGCATAGTGGACGATAACGGATATGTGAAAAACGATGAAACACTTGAATATCTTGCTAAAATAAGCGTATCCTATGCAAAAGCGGGTGCCGATATAATTGCTCCGTCGGATATGATGGACGGCAGAGTAAGAAAAATCAGAGAAGCTTTAGATGATGAGCAGCTTGTCAATATTCCTATAATGTCTTATTCTTCTAAGTATGCTTCAAGTTTTTACGAACCTTTCAGGGATGCCGCAGATTGCATTCCAAAATTCGGCAACAGAAAAGCATATCAAATGAATCCTTCAAATTCCGATGAAGCTGTTCTTGAAACAGAATTAGACCTTGACGAAGGCGCCGATATTATAATGGTAAAACCGGCATTAAGCTATCTTGATATAATATACAGAATAAAACAAACTTTCAAAAGACCTTTAGCTGCTTATAATGTATCAGGCGAATACTCAATGATAAAAGCCGCAGCGCAAGCAGGCTATTTAAATGAAGAAAAGGCTGTAATTGAAATGCTGACATCTATAAAACGGGCAGGAGCGGATATAATAATTACTTATTATGCTTTATATGCCGCAAATATTTTAAGAAATTTATGAAAAACTTATAAATTTTAATTCCGTCATCTCTTCAGCCGCATATTTTACGCCTTCTCTTCCAAAGCCGGACTCTTTGACTCCGCCGTAAGGCTGATGGTCTGCTCTTGTAGTAGGAATATCGTTAATAAGGACTCCGCCTGCGTCAATATTCTTTATGCAATACATTGCGTTTTTCATATCGTTTGTGTAAACTCCGGCTTGAAGACCGTATATTGAGTCATTGACATAATCAACTGCTTCTTTT
Organism: Candidatus Acididesulfobacter sp.; assembly: GCA_027365695.1. GTDB lineage: Bacteria > SZUA-79 > SZUA-79 > Acidulodesulfobacterales > Acidulodesulfobacteraceae > Acididesulfobacter. The sequence goes on from DAHXMB010000162.1 coordinate 7,116, forward strand.
ATATCCTCAAAAGCAACAATGCTGACAATAGGAGCGAAAACTTCAAGGCATGATATTTTCATCTTTTGATGAACATTGGAAAAAATAGTGGGTTCTAAAATATTGCCGTCAAAATTTCCTCCAAGTTCTATTTTTGCTCCGTCGGAAACAGCTTCTTTATTCCATGAAGTTATGCGTTCTTTTGCATCGCCGTTGATAATCGGTCCTATATCGGTATCTTTATCTAAAGGGTCGCCTATTTTAAGTTTTTTTGTTTCTTTAACAAAATGTTCTATGAAAGATTGTTCAATATCTTTATGAACATATATTCTTTGAAGCGATATACAAACTTGACCTGAATTATAAAAAGAACCGATAACGGATTTTTTGGCAGCCTCAATTATATTTGCAGTTTTATCTATAATTAAAGCTGAATTGCTTCCAAGCTCCATAGTATATTTTTTCAGTCCGCCTTTTGCCATTATTTCTCTGCCTGCATTGGGGCTTCCGGTAAAACTTATCATTCTTATTTTTTCATTTGTCGTAATACTTTCTCCGGTATCTTTGTCTCCGTATAAAAGACATATCGCTTTTTCGGGCAGCCCTGATTCAATTAATGCTTTAACCAAATAATACGCTGTAATAGAACCGTTTATCGAAGGCTTAAAAACAATTGCGTTTCCTGCCGCTATGGCAGGCGCTATTTTATGCGCCGGAAGATTAATGGGAAAATTAAACGGAGTAATTGCCGCGATAATACCTACAGGAACACGCGTATAAAAAGCTATTTTATTTTCATATCCTTTAACCGCATCCATAGGAATAGTCTCGCCATGCAATCTTTTAGCTTCTTCCGCTGCAAACTTAAAAACATTGACAACCCTGTTTGCTTCAACTAAAGAATATTTAAAAGCCTTACCTACTTCAAGAGTTATGAAATGCGCAATTTCTTTAGAATTCTTTTCTAAATTGGATGCCGTCCTTTCAAGAATTTCTGCTCTTTCATACGCATGAAGATTTTTCATCTGTATAAAACCTTCCTGCAAAGAATCAATGGCAAGTTTTATATCTTTTTTATCAGGCTTACTTAAAAGAGCTTCTATTTTGCCGCTATAAGGATTAATATCTTCATAAAAATCATCTTTTTCAATCCATTTGCCGTTAATAAATAAAGGGTATTTTTTTTCCATATTTGTTTTTAAAAGAATGTTTATTTTATTTATTTAATTGATTTAATGGATAATATTAAATCTAAAAAAATAGATTTAATATTACTTAAATCTTAGATAATAACTGTGTGAAATTGTATTATATAATATTATATTATAGAAAATAAAGCAAGCAAAAACTGCTGTTTTAATTCTTCCATAGAAACTATCAATGATATTTCAAATATTTCAATGATAAGAAATACAGGATGAGCCGTCTAAATGCCGACGGCTATAAAACACTGCGTGCTTTCCTTCGGAATGACTGCATATGGCGGGTGAAACTATAAATCCTTTCTAAATCATTCCCGCGTGGGCGGATACGCTTTAAAGCCATCGGCATTTAGACGGCTCATTCAGAAAATAAATTTCTATGAAAGAATTAAAGTATATGGAATAGTTTAAAAAAATATTTCTAAAATAGCCTGCAATGCAAAATATTTTAATTCTATATTAATTTAATGGGGAAGCTATTTATTGTATAGCTCCCCCTCTTAATTGATATTAGTCGCCGATAAGGTGTGTTTGTAACAAACTATGCAGGAAGAACGGTTTTTCCCGCAATTTCATTTAAAAAAGCGGCAAATGCCGTATAACCTGCGGACGCAGCGGCAATCAACCCGCATATGCCGGCAATAAACATAAGTAAAGGATCTGGTCCCGTAACTCCTAACCAGTGAGCTATGGCAACAATTATCAGCATTAGCGTTGTAAAACCGAGAGCAATTTGCAGCATTATCCATTTTTTAGCTACAATAGATCCTAAAAAGGTTAGTAGCCCAAAAACAGCCCAGAATATAAAATACCAACCAAGAAATGCCAGAGCCGGTCCTGCGTGAAACATTGCAGTTTTAAAAGTTGGTCCCATATTAAGCTGCGCAAACGCGCCGAAAAATAGACCCCATCCTAAAAACGCAACTCCTCCGAAAGTTTGCCCTCTGAAAAAATCTAATATCCCTGCAATACCGATACCAAATGCCCCGATAAAAACAATAGACATGATTAAAAAGCTTGGCTTTCCCATCATTCCGCCCACCATCATACTTATTAAAGCCAAGGCAATACCGTAAGAAATCAAACCAATTGCGCTCGGATCGCCGACCCTCCAAGTTACTTCTGTTCCACTTTTTTCTTCAGACATAATAATTCCCTCCTTACTTAACTTAATCGTTTAGTTGTTATTACGATACCTTACTCCTTGTACAGTACAAGGTTATTTAAAGTATTAAAATCATCTTTTCTAAATAAATAATTTATATATAATTCCGATGATATGTACTTAAATACAGCCTTTATTTCCATGCAATACTTTATTAAACACATTATAACGCAAAATAACGCCTAGCTACTGTATTTCAGAGAAAGTTACATAATAACGCTTAAATAAAATATATACTTAAATATTTTATCAAAAAATTTTTATTTATTATTTAATCTAAATTTATTAATTAATCTAATTATTTTTAATATTACATAATTACTTATATATAACAACCTAAATCAAATGTCAATATAAATAATTTTAATTGTTAATAACTTTTAAAATGTCTATAAATAAATAACTTTCATTATGTCTATTCCTTAACTGAAAATAATAATAAAATAGCGGATAACACCATTATCTCAAATTAAAGAGGTTATCCGCTTATGAAAATTATATCAGATTATTTTGATAAAGGAGTTTAAAATCTCCATATAATTAAACTATCATTATGCGTCTGCCTATAAAAACTAAGGCAATTTTCATATATCGGTATTTATTTTATCAAATATTTTATTAAATTATTTTTTATGATAAAATGAAACTATGCATAAATTAAAAACTCCAACCCTTCTTCGTTTGTATTTATTGTTTTATCTTGTATGTTTATTTGCAGTTATTATATCTAATTGCAAAATAGTTTACGGAAAAAATATTTATAAAATAAACAGCAGGACTGACAAAATATTAAAAAAAATTTATACTCAAAGAAAAAAAATCTTGCCCCGCAGGTTTGCTTTTTTAGACGGCGAGAAATTAACATATAAAATCACATATTTAAATTTAATAGACGCAGGAAAAGCAATTTTACAGACTTATCCCGGCAGCTATAACTCAAAAAAAGTCTGCGTCATTAAAGCTTCTGCCTATAGCGCTAAATGGCTCCGTTTTTTTTATTATGTTCATGATAAAACATTCAGCTATTTTTCATTAAATAAATATTATCCTTATTTTATGGTTATGAAAAGGCGCGAAGGACCTCATAACGATTTTACCGAAGAAAAATTAAACGCTAAATATGTTAAATTAATTAAATCAATTAAATATAAAACAGCGCGGAAAACTCTTGAAAGTAAAAAATATATAAAAGAACTTAAAATAAAATACAACAAGCCTGCTCTTTACAAAAACAGAATAAATGCCAAATGGAAACCTTATATTGCCTATAAATATGCGCAAGATGCTTTAAGCGCCTTATATTATTTGCGAATGCTAAATTTGAAAAATAATAAGAGTTATTATATACCTGTTTATGAAAACCGAAAAAGGTATCTTGCGCTTGTTAAAACTGACGGATATTACAATATAGACACGCCGGCGGGAAAATTCAACACTATAAAAGTAAAAGCTTATTTAAATTTTAACGGGGTATTCACACATAAAGGAAGTTTAAAAATATATCTGTCAACCGGCATAAATCATACTCCGGTATATCTTGACACTAAAATACCGATAGGATATATGACTGCAATTTTAATAAAGAAAAAATAATATTATATTCTTTCCAGATGGATAAAAGTAAATTTACTTTACAATGCATATAAAATATGTTATTTTAAGCAATATTATTTATGTTTTAAAATAAAAATTTAAATTATGAAAAAATACCTGCAGGTTATATTTATTTTCTTTTTTTTTCTGAGCATAACATTTTCAATAGGCATACATGATTTAAATTATTTTCATCATGTATCTGCAGGCAGTAATTCTTACAATAAAATCTACAATAAAAAAAAATTATTTGTTCTAAATTTTAACAATACTTTTAGCAATACTCTGATAATTAAAAAATTATCTTATGTTTTATTATTGACCCCGCATAATTTATCGGCTAAACGTATTCATCCTGCAAATTGTTTGAGGTGTCAAAATATGCCTGCATTTTTATCCAATATGAGCGGCTATTTTAAAATTGTTTTTATATTGACGGCTATGCTTTATATTTTTTTTAGTACATTACTTATATTTCCTATAATTCATCCTCCTAAATTTTCTTCTTGTTCGCCGTAATTTACACAGTTAGCATAATTTAATTTACTATTTTATTTACACGACTATATAATTTATATTTATATTTATCTAATTTTGCTTTCGATAAGTATAAATATTAAATATACATATGGAGGTATCACTATGAAAAATCAATCTAATAAATCTAAACAATGGATAAAAATTGCAGTTGTCGTATTGATTATTTTTGCAGTGTCTTTAGTTGTAATGAAAATTCCAGGCTGGTTTCACGCAGTAAAAATAAATAAATCAGGCAATGAAACTCCTGCGCCTCAATTTACGGTAAAAAGTATTAACTATCCAAATAAGTATTTATCGCTTACAAAATATAAGGGTAAAGTAATTTTAGTCAATTTTTTTGCAACATGGTGTCCTCCTTGCCGCGCAGAAATGCCAGGGCTTGAAAAATTTTACGCTGCTCATAAAAATGACGGTTTTCGCATTATAGGACTTTCGGTGAATAATAGCGGACCGGAAGCAGTTCTTAATTTTTTTAAACATTTTGATAACGGTCATATAAAATATCCGATTGCTATGGCAAATCGTAAAATAGACAAAGCTTACGGAGGGATATACGAAATACCCCAATCGTTTATAATAAACAAGCAAGGCATGATGGTGGCACATTTTACGGGTGAACTTCCGCCGGGATTTTTGAACTATTATTTTAAAAAATACAGTAAATAAAAATTATAATATTATATTATATTATATTAATAAAA